>JANYHY010000883.1 GCA_025362165.1 Myxococcales bacterium
AGCTGCACCACGCGGGAGTGTGCGATGCCGTCCTCGACGACGAACAGGGTCACCTTGTTGCCGCGCACCGAGCCCGCACGAAACGGGATCTCCGTTGTCGGGATCGGTTGACCGACATCGATGCGAATCTCGCCTGTCGTACCCACAGGCAGGCGGCGCTCCGGATCTGCGACGTCGATCTCGAACTCGACGGTTCGTGTCGCGAAATCCGCCCGGGGCGAGCGGCGCGTGATGCTGGCATCGAGGTCTTCGTTCGTCGCCACTAGGTGCACCGCGACCTTCGTGTTCGGAGCGACGACCTCGAAGTCCTTCTCCGGCGCTTGCCCTACGATCCGCACGATGCTGCGATCGACGATCGAAGCGACTGTGCCGCCTGGGCGCAAGAAGGCTCCAGGATCAGTCGTGCGAGTGGCGACCTCCCCATCGAACGGCGCTCGCAGCACGCAGTCATTGACCGCGAGAGAGTTCTTCGCGAGCCCAGCTCTCTGCTCGTCTAACTGTGCTTGCGCCGCGTTGCTCTGCGCGAGCTTTTGCTCTGCCTCGTTGGATGACACGAACCCGCCGTCGAGCAGCGCTTGCAGTCGCGCCGACTCGTCTGCGATCGCGCGCTGTCGCGCTTCGACGGCGCGCGCCTCAGCGGCGATCATCTGGCTCCCGGCGTTCGTGTTGCGGCAATCCAGAGTGGCAACTACGTCGCCGCGCTTGACCACGGAGCCTGGACGAACGAGCACTGTGTCCACATACGCGGAGACCAACTGCGGTCCGACGGACGCCTCGAGCCATGGCTCGATGGCTCCCACGTAATTGCGCGACGAACGAAACTGCGCCGCCCGAGCCTGAGCGACGGTCACTCCTTTCGGAGTATCCACCAGCGCAATCTTGTTCGTGTGCGACTCGGCTCGCATCACCATCAGCCCACCCAGGCCCAGGAAGACCACCACCGCCAACGCGATACCGATCGGAATCCATGGCCGTGTCTTGTAAGTCGCGTTGTCGTCCAAGTCAGAGTCCTTCCGCGAGCGCGCGACCGAGAGTGGCGCGGGATCTCGCCACTTCGAAGATGCCGAGAGCGAGTTGGATTTCCGCCTCTGCTCTCAGCGCATCCGCGTCCGCGAGCTCTACCGCATTGCCGATACCCGCTTTGAAGCGCGCGTCCGCTTGTGCGTAGTTGGCAATCGCAGCGTCGACTGCCTGTTTCAAGGCTGGTAGAGCGTCGCGCGCGACCTTGGCCCCGACATAAGCCTGTTGCACGTTCGCTCGCAGTGTCTGCTTGGCGAGAGCGACCTCCTCGCGCTGCACTTGCTCTTCGACGCGCGAAGCCTGTTGTCGCGCGTGAATCGTTCCATCGAAGATGGGCCAGCTGATGATGAGACCAACGTCCCAGTTCGGCACGCCAGGCAAGAACCCGTTTCCTGGTGGCGAGTCTCCATTGCCGGAAGGCGCAGCTCCACCCGCGCGACCCGAGAACGTACTGGTGAGCGAGAGGTCGGGCCGAAGCTCCGCGCCGATCGCTTTGGTGTGTTGCTCTTGCGCTTGGAGCATGGCGATCTGCTCTTGAATGGCAGGGTCTCGCCCCATGGCGTTCGTGAGCGCGCCCTCGAGCGAGGGCAGATCTGCCGCAGAGGGTGCCTCCCCCATAACATCGACAGCAGGATCGGCGGAGCCTATGGCGGCGGCGAGTGTGCTCTGCGCGATCGAGACTCCGCCGTGCGCACGAACGCGACCCACGTCGAAGTGACTGAGCTCCGATTCTGCGCGCGTCAGCTCGATGGGAGAGCGCAGTCCAGCCTCCACACCGGCCTTCGCCAAGTCGCGATGCACCTTCGCACGCTCATAGCCGCCCTCCGAAGCAGTCAACACGGACTTGGCCGCGTAGACTGCGAAGTACGCCTCCGCGACGTTGAAGTCGACATCCAGACGTAGGGTGTCTGCCGTGTGCCTGGCGACATCCACCTGAAGATCAGCAGCGGCGGTCTGAGCGGCGATTCGTCCGAAGTCGAAGAGCTCTTGTGTGAGCCCAACGCCGACGAACGTCGAAGCCGAAGGAGCCCATGTCGCGCTGGATGGCGAGACCGCGCGTGTACCTCCAATTCGCGGGATGTCCATGAATCCCATGGTCACGTACGAGCCCGTCGTGTTGTTCGCGGTTCCGCCGAGCAGCTGTGCGGTGGTGCCTACCGTTGGGTACCACTGCGCGCGAGGCACCCCAGCGCGAGCTTTGGCAGCGTCGATACGCGCGTTCGCCGCACGCACAGCGGGTTGGTTGGCGCGCGCGTACGTGAGCGCGTCTGCGAGAGAGATCGCCTTCGGTCCAGGCTCTTCTGCGTGAGCGACAGACCCGAGCGACAAGAGCGCCGCCATCGCGCTTGCAGCAGTTCGCCAGGGAGCTCGCATCGTGCGCGGTCCCTTCAGCACGCGACGTGCCAGTGCGATGCTCGCTCGACTGCACGTAGATTTGGTGGTTCGGCGCTCGTGAGGGTGAGATGACAGGGAAATTTTCCGTTGGCGTGCGGAGAAATTCCTCAATGGGGTGGAAGCGCCAAGGGATTCCCCCAAAATGCGAGTGGCTCGACGTTTGCGTACCTGGCGCGCATGTACGGTATGACGATTCGTGCGCCGCTCAATGGCGACTCCGTCGCAGCGCGCGAATCGATCACGCCCATGAACAAGCCTCGCTCCATCATTGTTTGGATGGTTTTGACCATCATCGCGATTGGGCTCGCAGCGTATTGGGACGACCAACGAGAGTCTGCCGCTGCGCTCGATGACTTTGCGCATGAACAAGTCACGCTCGCGCGCGCGGCGGCGCGGACGCTCGACGTCGCGGGGACGCCAGCCACACTACGCTCGATCGAAGAGCCAGGCAGCGTGCTCGTGTTGGTCTCTGGACCAACCGGGCTCTTGACCACCGAAGGGACTCCGACGACATCGCCGGCGATCGAAGATGCGATCAGGCACGGCGCCACTTCGACGCGGCTCTCGCGGCCCGAGGCGGCGGCGCTGGGCTTGCCTGCGCGCACCGCGATGGCGGGCGTCGCGATGAGCGGTCACACCACGGTCGTGGTCGTAGCGACCGCGTTCAAGGAGCGCGATCGGGAGGTGCGCGCGCAATGGCGTCTCGCGCTGAGCTTCCTCTTCTGTTCGGCGGTCGTACTCGCGTTCGGAACGCTGGCGCTCCGCAAGCAACGCAAAGAGCTGGAGCTCGCGCATGAGCTGGCCGTGGCGGAGGCAATCCGAGAGCGCGACACGCGGCTCGTCCGCGCGGACAAGCTAGCGACGCTCGGCGCGCTGGGGATCGGGATCGCGCACGAGGTGTCGACGCCATTGGGCGTCATCGTAGGCCGCGCTGAGCAGCTCTCGTCGAGGGTCACCGGCGATGAGCGCGCTGCACGCGCCGTGGCTGCGATCTCCGAGCAAGCCGATCGCATCGGCAAGATCATCCGCGCGCTGTTGAATCTTGCTCGCGGCGGCGACGCGACCCTCGAGCGCGTGCGGCCCAACACCATCGTGTCGGACGCCATCGAGCTCGTGCAGCACAGGTTCGACCAAGAAGGCGTGACGCTCTCCCAGCGAATCGAGCCTGATTTACGGTCGATTTCATGCGACGCGAAGCTCTTCACTCAGGTCGTCGTCAACCTCTTGCTCAACGCGTGCGACGCGTGCACGTCGGGCGGACACGTCGAGCTCATCGTCTCTGCGAAGGGCGAGCACGTGTCCTTCTCCGTGCTCGACGACGGTGACGGCATCTCCGAGGACGCCGCCGCGCGCGCTACGGAGCCCTTCTTCACCACGAAGGCGGCGGGCCGCGGGACGGGGCTCGGCCTCGCCATCGCCAACGAGATCGTCGGTCACCACCACGGCAAGCTGCACATCGCTTCGCGCGGAGATGGCCACCGCGGCACCGAAGCGCGCGTCGACATCAAGGGGCTCACATGACCGAAGCAACCAAGCGTCGCGTGCTGTTGGTGGACGACGACCGCGCGTTGGTCGAGACGTTGACCGACGGTCTCTTGGACCTCGGCTACGAGGCGATTGGTGCCACTTCGAGCGAACGCGCTCTCGCGTTGTTGGAAGAACCGTTCGACGTGCTCGTCACCGATCTCCGCATGCCGAACACGGATGGCTTGGCGCTCCTCGGCGCGTCGAAGAGATCCGCGCCTGATCGGCAGGTGATCGTGATGACCGCGTATAGCGCGATCGACACGGCGATCGAATCCATACGCCGCGGCGCGTATCACTACATGACCAAGCCGTTCAAGGTAGACGAGCTCGCGCTCTTCATCGAACGCGCCGTATCGGAGACCCAGCTCCGGCAAGAGACGCGGTCCCTACGAAAGGCCGTACGGGAGAATCTCTCTCTCGACAACGTGATCGGATCGAGCGGCGGGATGCGCGACGTGTGCAGCCTCGTGCGCCGTGTCTCGGACGCAGACATCCCCGTGTTGATCTTGGGTGAGACCGGGACGGGCAAAGGGCTCATCGCGCGCGCTCTCCACTCCGAAGGCAAACGAACAGCGCACTCCTTCGTGACCGTGAGCTGCGCCGCGCTCCCCGAGAACCTCCTCGAGACGGAGCTCTTCGGACACACCAAGGGCGCGTTCACGGGAGCGACCACACACAAGCGAGGATTGTTCGAAGAGGCCACGCACGGGACGATCTTCCTAGACGAGATTGGGGAGCTGCCGATGTCGCTGCAGGCCAAGCTCCTGGATGTGTTGGAGCGCGGAGTCATCCGGCCCGTGGGCTCGAACAAAGAGCGTGCGATAGACGTGCGCATCATCGCCGCGACGCACCGTGATCTCCGTGCGCGCGCCAAACAAGGCTTATTTCGTGAGGATTTGCTATTTCGCCTCGACGTGATCTCCACCGAGATCCCGCCGCTTCGCCATCGCACTGAGGACATCCTGCCGCTCGCTTGTCATTTCCTGGAGGGCGCGCGACGCAAACATCCGAAGACCGCCGTCACGCGCTTGGGTCGTGCGGCGCTCGACGTGATGATGTCCTATTCATGGCCGGGCAACGTGCGCGAACTCGAGCACGTGATCGAGCGAGCCGTGGTCTTGGGGACGTCGTCGGAGGTGACGGTCGCAGACCTCCCTGATGCAATCATCCATCCAGCGCGCGCTGCGTGTGAGTTCAACCGTCCGGTGGTGGCGCTCGTGGAGATGCAGCGCAAGTACGCCTCGTGGGCGTTCGAGCAAATGTCAGGTCGCAAGGGCGCGACCGCAGAGATGCTCGACATCGATCCCAAGACGCTTACGAAGTTGTTGGGCGAGACTCCCGAGTCGGAGCGCGGCAAGTCATGACAGCGCGACTGTTACCGTTTGCGGGGTACTCCTCTAGGCGCCGTAGCGCTTCTTGATGTTCGGCAGGAGGTACTCCTCGAACGCGCGCTTCAGATCGTATTCGTTCTTGAAGGCCCAGTCGCGACGCGCTCGAGAGTCGTCTACGTCGGAGGGCCACGAGTCGACGATCGCTTGGCGACGCGCGTCGGGTACGAACTGGATCTTGGCTTGGGGGTACGCCTTCTTCACGAGCTCGGCGAACTCACCCGCGGACGGGTTGAACGCCGCGATGTTGTAGACCTGCGTCGTGAGCTTCTCCACGGGCGCGGCCATCAAGCCGAGCAGCGCGTCGATGGCGTCCGGCATGGCCATGAACGGGATGCGCGTATCTTCTCGAACGAAACAATCATAGGGCGCTTCTTGCGCCGCTGCGTGGAGCATCTCGGGTCCGTAGTCGCTCGTGCCGCCGCTCGGTACCGTGAACGCGCTGATGAGACCCGGGAAGCGGATCGATCGAAAATCGACGCCAGACACGTGCGATTCGGCGGCGAGCTGCCGGTAGTGGCGTGAGTAGTAGCGGCCGAGGTGCTCGCAGTAGAGCTTGTTGCAGCCGTACATGGAGATGGGCTCGAGGCACTGATCCTCGTTGATGCGGCCGGCCTTGATCTTCGCTTCGAGCGAAGATGTGCCATACGCGGCGATCGAGCTCGGGAACAGGAATTTCACAGGCTTGCCATGCCACCGCGCCTGCTCCACCGCGAGCTTGAGGAGGTTCATGGTTCCGGTGACGTTCACCTCGTGCGCGGTCTCCGGAGTGAACTCGCTCCGCGTCGAGAGCAGCGCGGCCAAATGGAAGATCGCGTGGATCTCGTACTCGCTGACGAGGCGCTCGAGCATGTGCTTGTCCAAAATGTCGCCGGCCATCGTGGCGAGGCACATCTTGGAGAGCTCTGGCTCCACCTCTTTGATGTCGAGCGCGAGGACGTCGTGGTCTTTGGCGAGCTGGCTCACGAGCCCGTGGCCCATCTCTCCGCTCGCGCCAGTGATCAGAACGACTGGTTTTCGTCGCATGGTGACGATCCAGGTTAGCGAAGCGCGCGCGCGATGACTTCGGCAATCGACTCGAGGCGCTTCACTCCGAACAGCGCGACACCGGGCGCGGCGAGCTCGTCGTCCACGGCGCGACGAATCTCGTCATCGCTCTGGGCTGCGGAGATGGCTATTTCCAGCCTCGAAATCGCATCGCGAGAGACCATGAGCTCACCGCCGACACGCAGGTGCCCGGCCTCGTCGGCGCCTGCGCAGACGAGCCCGATGGCCTCCTCGGCCGTGGCCTCCCACGACGGTTGACTCGTCACCGGTACGGCCGGCGATGATGACTCGAGCCTCGGCAGGGGTCCGAACGCCTCCGTGTACGCGCGGGTGATCGCCTCGGCGACGCGCTCCGAGTCGACCGGCTTGCCCGCGAGCTCGCTCAGAGACGCGGGCGCTTTGCCGGAGTGTGATGCGCGCTCCGCCGTCCCCCCCCTGCTCCACAGAGGGGCGCTCACCGCCACGAACGCTTCGAACGACGTGCGTCCGGAGCCCGCGTGATGCGCGAACCCGACGAACGCGACCGGCCGGTGCCCGACCGACACCCAGTCACGACCGAAGTAGTGCGCGACCGAGCCGCTCTTGGTGAGCCCGCGCAGCAACGGACGCACGTAGCGATTCAAGATCTGATCACGCGTGCACGACACGAGCGCGTCATGCGTCAGGAGGGCGAGCGCGACATGCACCGCGCCGCTTGACACAGACAGCGCCGAGCCGCCAGACGCGCGCGTGAAGCTCGCCGTGGGTGCGTCGCCAGATCGCTGAAACGCCCCTAAAATAGCCCCCGATTCCTCGATGATTGACACAGCAAGCGTTGCGGGAGACTCGAGCTTGGACTCGGCGGCAGACCAGGAGAGCGACGAGATCTCGGCGATTCGCATGTGACGCGTCGTCTATCCTATGCGAGCTGGTTCGATTAACCTCGAGGCATGAGAACCGCGCTCGCGCTCACCGTTGCCGTAGTTGCTCTCACGCTAACGTCCGAGTCCAGCGCCGCGCCCGAGTGGGTGGACCGACGCATCGTGCTCTCGGGCAAGCCGGTCGCGGGGAGCGTCGACGTCGGCATGGGCGTCGGTCACACCGAGCTCTTCGTCGGCCGCAACGGGACGATCTCGGCGAGCGGCGCCGGCTTCAACACCGAGGCGGTGCTCGGTCTCGTCGGGCGCGTTGACCTGGGCCTTCGCTTTGGAGCGCGCGTGAACGACGAGTCCGCGGTCGCGCAGGCCGACTCGTACGCCCACTTCTACAACCCCGACGCCACCTACGCCTTCGCGCATGCGTTGAGCCCGTTCTCCAATCCCGAGCTTCGCGTTAGAGGCAAGCTCGTCGACATCGGCGTGTTCGAGCTCGGACTCGAGGGTCGAGCTGTCTTGCCGGCGAGCCGAGACTCTCGCTTCACCACCGTGTTCGGCGTGCCGATGGCCGTGCACGCGGGCCACTTCTTCAAGCTGGATTTCGGCGTCTACAGCGTGCTCGGGCTCTACGATCCATTCGTGTTCGCGCTCGACGTTCCCGTGAACGCCTGGTTTCAAGTGACGGACAAAGTTTTCCTCGGGCCCATGACGGGCCTTCGTGTGTATGCGAACTACATCACGAACCCAGGGTTCGACTTGATGCTTGGGTTTGGGCTCGGCGTTCACCTTGTGAAATGGCTCGATTTGAAGACTCAGCTCGTGTTCCCTCGCGTCAACCAGGGCGCGCAGTTCTTCGGCGCGGGAGTCGGCGTCGGCTTCGTGTTCGAGTAGTCATCGCGCTCGCGTGATGAACTCGGCTGCTGCGTCCAAGGCCTCGGAGTAGACGTCCTCTTGAGACACGGGTGATCGCTTCGGGACGACGAGCGAGTGGTCTCCGAGCGGGACGATGTGAACCTGGGCTCTGAGCTTCTGAGCGAGCGGGACGATCTCGTCTTCACCGCCGAACGTGTCGCGCGCTCCTTGAACGAAGAGCATCGGCGCTTTGATCCTCGGCAGGTGCTCGTCGCGCCTCGACTCCGGTTTGCTCGGAGGGTGCAGCGGGTAGCCGAAGAACACGATGCATGATGGGTCAACCATTCCGCTCGCGGCGACATGCGACGCCATGCGCCCCCCCATCGATTTGCCGCCGATCGCGATCCGCTTCTTGGGGTGCTTCTTCCTCGCTTCGGCGAACGCCGCCACCCAGCGCGCTTCGAGCGCTTCGGTCTTGTCAGGCATTTGACGAGGGCGGAGCCCACCACCCCGTTGTTGACGTCCGCCGACGGCGCGCGTCAAGTTGCCACGCGTGATGTAGTCGAAGTCGAAGGTGAGCGTCGTCACCGCGCGTGCCGCGAGACCTGCAGCGAAGCGAACCATCCACGGATGCGACGACCCCGCCCCTGCTCCGTGCGCGAACACGAAGATCCCGCGCGGATCAGCCGCCGCGTGCGTCTTCACGCTTTGACGACGCCGAGTTTGTTACCGACCTTCGTGAACGCCGCGATCGCGCGATCGATCTGTTCGTTCGAGTGACCCGCGCTGATCTGGATGCGGATGCGCGCCTCGTTCTTCGGGACCACAGGGAAGAAGAAGCCGATGACGAAGATGCCTTCGTCGTACATCCCTCGCGCGAACTCTTGTGCGAGCTTCGCGTCTCCGAGCATCAAAGGAACGATCGGGTGGATGCCCTCCTTGATCTTGAGGCCTGCCTTGGTGAGCCCTTCACGGAAGCGCTTGGTGTTCGCCTCGCTCTTGTCGCGTAGTGCAGTGCTCTCGCCGAGGAGCTTGAACACTGCCAAGCTCGCTCCCACGATCGCTGGCGCGAGCGTGTTGGAGAACAAGTACGGGCGCGAGCGCTGACGGAGCAGCTCCACGATCTCCTTCTTGCCCGTCGTGTAGCCGCCGCTTCCACCGCCGAGCGCCTTGCCGAGCGTGCCTGTCATCACGTCGATGCGATGCATGACACCGCAATGTTCGGGCGTTCCGCGCCCTGTTTTTCCTATGAATCCTGTCGCGTGGCTGTCGTCCACCATCACCATCGCGTTGTACTTCTCGGCGAGATCGCAGATCTCACCCAGCTTGGCGAGGTAGCCATCCATCGAGAACACGCCGTCGGTGGCGATCATCCTCAAGCGCTTGCCTTGCGTCTTCTTCAGCGCGTCTTCGAGCGCCGTCATGTCGCCGTTGGGATAACGATGGCGCTCGGCCTTGCACAAGCGGATGCCGTCGATGATCGACGCGTGGTTGAGCGCGTCGCTGATGATCGCGTCCTCTTCGCCGAGCAAGGTCTCGAAGAGGCCGCCGTTCGCGTCGAAGCACGACGTGTAGAGGATGGTGTCTTCCATCCCGAAGAATTTGCTGATCGTGTGCTCGAGCTGTTTGTGGATGTCTTGTGTGCCGCAGATGAACCGAACCGAAGAGAGCCCGAAGCCGTGTGAGTCGATCGCGCCCTTGGCCGC
>JANYHY010000038.1 GCA_025362165.1 Myxococcales bacterium
CCGCCCAACGCGCGAATGTCGCGCGCCATGTGCTCGTAGAGCTGTCCCATCCCGAGCTTGGGATATCGGTAACGGCGTGCGTAGGTTCGGACGGGCGTCTTCCTCAAGTGAGCGAGGCGCAGCGCGACGTCACCCAGGTTGAGCAGCGAGATCCGCTCTGCGGCCCAATCCGACGAGATTTGGCTGGGATGGAGGCCCCAGAGCTTCTGCGTGTAGGGACCGAAGAACGTGTCGTAGAGAGGCCGTCCGAAGCGCGCCACGACCCAATCCTCGAAAGAGCGGTCAGCGCTAGTGTGCAATCGTGCTCGCGCATAACCCACTAGCGCACGAGCATTTTCACGCAGTCCGAGATTGCGGATCAAATCGGTCGCCTCTAGCGGATAGCGAAACGCTCTGCCCTCATGAAGCACGACGCTGCGTCGCTCGGGCGTGAGCAAGTCGTCGCCGAGCATTGCCTCCAAGCTCTTCGTGAGTTCGGTGTCGCTCGACACGAAGCGATGACCTCCGAGGTCGAAGCGGAAGCCCTCTCGCTCGTGAGTCGCGCACAGTCCGCCGACCAGCGGCTCACGCTCGATGACGATGGGCCGAAGACCGAGCTTGGCGAGGCGCCACGCCGCGGAGAGCCCGCACGGTCCTCCGCCGAGGATGACGAACGGACCGCTCATTGGCAGCTTGGAATGTCTCCGCTGTCGATGGGCGGCAGCGACGTCAAATAGAGCCCAATGTCCAATGTGTCCGAGTCCGTCAGTCCGCCGAACGCGCCAAACGGCCCAGACGGCATCGGTCTACAGAGCTGCGTCTGCGACCGGTCAATGCCAGTCTTGATCGCGACTTGGACGTCTTGGGGGCTCCACTTGTCGAGGCCGCTTTTGTGAGGAGTGAGGTTGGTCGAATAGATGACTCTGCGCGCAGGCGGAGGGACCGTCCAATCACGCGCAGACAGCGCCCGATTGCCCGCGAAGAGCGCGTCGAGATCGAGCGGCTGATCACGCCCCAACACCCAATGCGTGTGGCAATCCATGCAAAAGCCAACCTCGGCGGCGAGATAACGCCCGTGCTCCGCGCGCACCGATTGAGGATTGGAGCTTGGAAGCGTGGTGTGCGGAATGGCGCTCTCCGGGACGGGAGAAGCGGGCTTGTCCAACGGGATGGGGAGCGGCTGTCGCGTGGGGAGTTTGTTGTCGATGGGTCGCAGTGTCTTCAAATAGATTGCAATCGCGTGTGCGTCTTCATCTGTCATGTTGTGAAAGACATAAGAAGGCATGAGCGGGGTCATCACTCGATTGCCTGGGCCGATGCCCTCACGGATCGCGCGGATGATTTGCGCCACCGGCATCGCTCCTAGACCCGTGGGATCGGGGGTCAGATTGGGCGCAGGGATTTGACCGACATTCGGATCTTCTGGCACCAAATCGAAGCGGTCTGCGACCCCCGCCATCCACATGCTCATATCGAGATTGCCCGCGGCGTCACGCGGTGTGTGGCACTCACCGCAGCCCGCCACGCTGCGCGCCAAGTAGTCACCGCGAGCGACGATCGCGGGATCGACCAAGCCCGTATTCGGAGGCGCCTGTGGATCGCTGCTGCACGCGACGAGCGACAAGACGAGCGCGACGCTACTGAATGTGCGCACGCGCGACCTCCACCTCAGGCGCGCTGCCCGTCGCGTTCCCTGTAGCCGCTCTGAAATAGGGTGTTCGTACATTGCGATAATAAAGGACTGCGTCCAATCCCTTTGCGCCCTGCGGGATGGCCGGGAGCGGCAGAGAGAGCGCGAGGATCTTGGACGGTTGACCATTGTTGGACACGCTCCCGAACGGAAACGATCGTTGGTCGTAGGGAATGCGTGTCGTCTCCGTGAGCTCGTGCCGAAGCAGGATCGTCCCGTCCGAGGACGCGATGTCGATGCCCAAGCGCGCGGCGTTCGCGGGAATCAAGCCGGATCCGTCTGGGCCGCCGAACCGCTGCACGGTCTTGTTCTGCGCGTCCATGGCGTCCACCTCTACCCATGGCTCGCGAATGTCGGTGACACCTGTCGGGAACGAGTGACCGACTCCATTGTTGATGACAGAGACAGTGACTTGATTGGGACCAGAGATGACCACCTGCAATGCGATCGCGCTCTGCATCTTCTTCTTCACGACGTCTGCGAATGCATTATCGGTCAATGTGCTCGCGAGATAGACGTTGCCACCAGGCGCGGCGTGGTCTGCGACTCCGGCGACCTTCGGCATATGACAGTCCACGCAAGAGCGCGTCGCGAGCCCCGCGTCACCAGGCGGGCTCGCGTCCGCGCCCCCGTCCGAGCTCGACCCGAGGTGACCCGAATAGGGGCTCGACTGCCATTCACTGAAAGTGCTGAGCGCCACCAACCCAGTGCCGGGCACGAACTGTTGGTGACAGCCGGCGCAGAAGTCCGCAGAGCGCAATCGCACCAAATCAGCGCTCGCGCGCGCCTTGTGACTGACGGTCCAATCGTGCGAGGTCGCCTCCACGTCAGCGTTGCCGCCCGCACGTATCAAGCGCGAGACGTCGTGGCAGCCGAGGCAGCTGATGCCGCGGCCCGAGCCCAGCGTCGCGTCGCCGCTGCGAAGACTCACTGGATCATGGCAGCCGGCACACTGACGAGAATATTGCGGACCGCGTGAGGCCTGCTCGACACCCATTCCGTATTTGACCATCGGGTCCACCGCCGCGTGTGCGTGCGCGCTCTTCTTCCAAGCAGCATATTCGTCTGCATGGCAATTGCCGCACCACTCCAGATCGTATTGAAGGTTAGGAGGCGTGCCTGGCGCCAAGAACCAAGTCGGATCGAGCGGTAGATCGCGCGCGATCACGAGCGAGAGACGAGCGGCCATTTGTGACGCGTCGGCCGTGGGCGCGCTGGGATCGATCGCGCCCGTGCGGAGCTTGCCCGTGCGATCCGGCGCCAATCCGCCCTGATCGAGCAACGCGACGAGCACGTCGTGAGGGTCGAGGGTCTTGCTGTTGGGCGTGGTGGAGAACAAATCTTTCAATCCGACGTGGCCAATCTGCGCGTCCTTCGTCGTGTCTGCGGGCGTCAATGCGTCGAAGAAGACTTGATTGGTCGACACGAACCCGTCGAGGTGACAGCCACCGCAAGACATCCAATCATTGCCAGTCGTCGACAATGAGCCTTTGCTCGAGTTCGCGCGGTAGAACAACTTGAGCCCCTCGCGCAGCTCCGGCAGCACAGGATCTTTGGCTGCGAGCGACAATGGGCCAGCGATGATTCGCGCGTGACCAAGCACGCTCCCTTTGGCCAGATCGAGCGTCAACAGCGTATGCGATTGATCGGAAATGATGAACGCGCGCTGCCCAGTGTCGTCGAGCGTGATGCCAGTGGGGTGATCACCTGGCAGATTGCGCAGCAAATCGATCGCGATGCCGCTCGTGACGTCGAACGTCAGTAAATCTTCGCTCGCACACGCGATCACGTAACCGACATTGCCATTGGGGTGGATAGCGGCCGCGCACGGCTGAGACACGATGGACGTGTTGCCGACTGAATCAGGGATGTTGATGGCGTCGAACAACAGCTTGCGGCCCGCGATCACGCCTGAGCCTGCGATCGTAGGGATCTCCGCGCGGCCCTTGAGGTCGACGACGCTCACGGACGGAAAGAGGACGCGCTGGAATTGAATGGGGTGCGCGCTCGAGAGCAGCTCGTGCGGGAGCCACGCGCTGTCGCCGTCGGGGGTCAATGCGAACGAGTCGAACGCGAAGGGCCTGCCGTTGGGGATCGTCGCGTCGTTCACTGTCGCAGGTTGATCGGCGAGGCCGACATCTACGAATGGTTCGCCTTGGTCGGCGGGAGCGAACACGCCCTCGAGCGGGAGCAATGTCAACTTGGCGTCGATGCGATGCGTGATCGCGAGCTCGTGGCGTGCTCGTGAGACCGCGAGGCCCGCGGGCAGTCGCCCAGCTGCGACGACATGATCGAGCACGCCGCGCGTACGATCGATGATCGCGATCCCGCTGTCGTCTTCGAGCGACACATAAAGCCAGCGCGGATCCCAAGCGTCCCAAATCGCCGCGCGCGGGTGCGTGCCCACCGCGATGACTCGTTTGACGTCGCGAGTCTCTGCGTCCACGAGCGCGATCGACGCACCATCGCGATCGACCGCAGCGATCCACTTCTTGTCCGGGCTGAGCGCCACAGAGGTGATCGTCTTTCCGATCGGCACTTCGCCGATGACCTTCTGAGCGTCGATGTCGCAATAGCTGAGCGTCCCGACGTCTCCGTTGGCCGTCCACACTCCTCCGCGAAGCGTGTCGAACACCACGGGCGAAGAGCTCTGGTCTCTTCGGTCTTGCGATTTGATGGGCGTCGGAGGTGAAGACTCGAGAGCTGCGAGACCCGCCTCTCGATCGATGCCCGCGTCGCCGAGCGGCTTTGCTTCGGTCGAAGAGCACGAGGAGCCGAACGCCGCCGCGAGGGGCAGGCCGAGAGCGGCGACAGCGACCAACCAACGCAAAATCCGACCTCCGAGCCGAGGGAATCTATCCTGCGACCTGCGTTCAAGCAATGACGAGCACCCTGGCGCGCCATCTTGCCTTCGCCTATGTTCCTCGAGCGACGAGGAATCAAATGCGGAGCACAGCAATACTCACTGGCCTGCTCGTGGTGGTTGGCGTGTCCGCGGGCTCGTGCGCCAACGATGATGGCGCGCAACCACTGGCGGACGCCGGACCTGATAGCATCACTGACATCCCGGACGTGGTGCACGAGCGCGCGCCCTACTCGCCAGACTCCGGACCTGTCGTGCCCCGCGTGCCTGTCGTCTCGCAGACGATCTCCACGCGCGTGGACTCGCAGTCGCTGCTCTTCGCCGCTGGAGAGATGCAGATCAGCGGTGAGCCGTTCGCGTCCGGCTTCGCGGGTCGCAACCTGGCGGACTTCGATCGCAATCGACTGCCGCCCGATCAATACGTGCTCAATCTCGGCGGCGCCAATGAAGTCCCCGTGACGGATCTCTTTGGCTTCAGTACGGCAGTCGAGTCTTATGAGTATTCGAAATATCACATGAACATGCTCATCGAGCAGACGAGCGCGGGGCTCTCGCTCGCCAATGGCCCAGTCGTCGCCAAAGAGACTGGCATGACGACGCTGGACAAACTCCGCAATCGCGCCAGCGAGCTCATGACGACCGCCGGGACTGACATTGGCGGTTACGCGACCCTCCCCGCGCCGACCAACAATCCGCTCAATTACCTGGGCTTCTCTGGCCTCTGGCCGATCTTGGCGCCGTTCACGAGCTTCGACTCCACGCTCGCCCCGACGCTCAATGTCGTCAAGTCTTGTACGTTCTCTGGCGGATATGGGGGCATTGGGAACGGCACCAACTACAGCCCTCAATACGAGTGTGTATACAATTCATTGCATTTGCCCAACCGAGACGCGCAGGTCGACAAGACGATAGTGCCTGGCGTGCTCGGAATGGCGACCTGGAAAGAGGCATTGTGGGCAATTGATTTTGCCGGGCGCATCCACGACATCGCCGGCAATCAGCTCACGACGGTCGCGCCGAGCGATGTCTCGAAGATAGGCATTCCGAAGAACATGGTGAAGGCGACCGACCCAGGCGCCGTGTTTGGCACCTATATCGGATCGAGCCCGCTGGAAGGCATGTGGGGTTTGTTCATGTTGGCGATGCAAGACAACGAGTCCGAGTGGCTCGTGTCGTCGCTGCTGACGAGTGACGGTCTCACGCTCGGAGGCTTCGCCAAAAAATCCGACGCCATCGCGTACGACTACAACTCACCGCTAGCCTGGTTTCCAGCCAAGATCAGCGTGACCGAGGACCAGACCGTCGTGCCGTTCCCAGCGATCAGCGCGCTCGCGATCTCCGACGCGACGAGCCGCTCTGTCGATCTGTCCGCCCTGCTGCTCGGTCACGCGATGTTCTTCGGGATGACGGATCCGCGAAACGCGGGGATCGGCCAGCGCATCGGTTTGCAAGCGACCTTCGATGGAGACCCGTTCCCCGCGGATGACGGCATCGCGAACGGTGAGGACACGGCGCACGACCGCGCCCTCTCCGTATTGCGTGTCGCGTTCATCGATCTCGATCGCATGCACGCGGATCCAACCTTGGGCGTGTTCATGGATACTGCGACCGTCAACGCGGGAAAGGTCACGAGAGGCAACACCACTTCGACGACGGCGCTGTCACATTCAATCATTGCATTGCGTCAAACACTGTTGTCCCTCAATGGCGCGATTACACAATACGGCGCGCCGGATCCAGACCCCGCGGCGGATCTCAAAGGGATGCTCAATACGTCAATCATTCATCCGTTGGGCGGCGGCACTCCTTCAATGAGCGCGCGCGTGCGTCAGGTGTTCTTGACCAATGCCGCTTTCGTTCGAGACGTGCTCACCAAGTCGGACGGCACTGTCGCCAACACGGCGATCGTATCCAACGGGGTCGCGACCGCGAGCACCGACGCGACGCTGCTGGAGAGCCAGACCGCCGCGATTCGCGCGCTCGTGGAGGCTTTCTTGTTGTCCGGCGACGAGACGTTCCGTACGCGCGCGCAGGCCGTCGCCAAGCGTTTGGACAGCAACTTCTACAGCGCAAGTGCGCGCATGTATCGCGCGCAAGACGCAGGGCCCGATGCGATCCACGTCAACGCCGAGCGGTTCGCGTGGCTGCAGAGCGCGCTGCGCGAGACCTACAAAGTGCTCCATTCGCCCGGGGATCCCGCCCTCGATCGCACTGTGCTCGCCGATCGCATCGGGCGAATGCACAAGCTGTTCTTGAATGGTTGGGACGATCTCAATGGTGATCAATCCGTAGACCTGACGACAGAGTGTCTGTCAGGAAGACTTCAAATGTCCGAGCAAGCCCTGACGGGAGAGATCGGTCGCGACAACAACGGCGTGGCGACCGCCGATCGCGACAGCGACTGCGTGCACGAGCTCGCCCACGTGAAGAACGCCAGCGTCCTCGCGAGCGACGTCTACTTCCACAGCCCATGAAGAGCCTCATCCTCGCCGCTGTGGCGAGTCTCTCGGCGTGCTCGGCGGCGGCTCCAGCGGGGCCGTGTCTCGCGTATCAAGTACCCGCGGACACCAACCTCTCGCAACCCATTGTGTCGTTTCAAAAAGACGTCATTCCGATCGTACAAACGAACTGCGCGCTGTCGGCGTGTCACGGTTCGTCTCTTGGGAAGAACAATGGCGTCTATCTCGGAGCGCCCGCAGGTCCTGTAGACACGGCGCGTGTCTATGCTGCGATCGTGAACGTGCCCTCTCCGACAGCACCAGGACTACCGTTCGTCGCTCCGAACGATCCAACGAAGAGCTTCTTGCAGCGCAAAGTGGACGGCGACCTCTGTCTGAT
>JANYHY010000061.1 GCA_025362165.1 Myxococcales bacterium
CGTCGGCGGCGGCGTCACTCGCGTCGAACGCGAGGCTCGCGTCTTCAACAGGGTCGGCAGGAGTGTATCTAGGGCAAGGCCTGCTGGGCGCAGGTACCTCAGGAGGGGTGTCTGTTGGCGACGTCTCGTTGAACGTGAAGCAAGCGCTCGAGCACAGCAGGACCGCAGCGAACGTCGCCCAACGCATGAGAGAACCGTAGCAGCTCATGGCCGGAATTCGATGCCGAAGCCACCGCCTGGACCAATGACATCTTCGACCGCTTGCTCGAAGAAGGAGAACGCGACACCAGCGAAAAACAGCAGGAAGACAGATCCGTGATCGCCATTGCCGCGCACGAGAGTGCGGACTGCGAGGTCTGTGTGTGCGAAGCCATCGCGGCTTCCACCTGCTCGAAGCAATAGCCAATACCGGTCGAGGATAGGAAACGCGAACGCGCCGAATGCTCCGCCAAACCCAGGCCGTCCGTTCACGACGACAGTCTGGACCGTGCCTACGAACCCCACGCCATCGATCGCGCCGAGCCGAAGGAGTGGCGTGAGCGTGAACGCGGAAGCACCGTTCGGGAAGGTCGCGTCATTGAGAGTCATCGCACCTGCGCTCAACCCGATCTCAGCGCTCCTCGTGTCGAACGAGAGGCCAGCAGATGCGTCGATCGCAGCGATGTTCGTCGGGCTCACGAAGCTGAGCGCGGCGTGGGAGAGCGTCGCGCGGATCGCCAAAGGGAACTCGAAGCGGTACTCCGCAGCGAGGCGTCCCAGCAATTGAAAGCCGGAGGCGCCTGGTCGAGGACCTGCCGCGCTCGAGTCGAACCCAGCAAATGCGCCGACCTCCGAAGACAGGGAGAGCAAGTTGCCAAGCCGTGGTGGATGGATGCGTATCCCGCCACCATCGCGCGCAGCCACGCTTGCTGGTTCACCGATGCTGACGCGCTCATCGAGCGGAAGCTGCACGGTAGTGACCGAACCCGACTGGCGGACCACCGTACCCAAGAGCTCGCTTCGTTTGAACGAGACGCCCCGACCTATCGCGCTGAAGCCGACGGGCGCGATATCCACCTCACCCAGGCGAACGGCCACGACAGTAGGAAGCGGAGGCTCGTCTGCATACGCAGTGGCCGCCAACAGCGACACACCCAGCACCGCCGCGCGAGACATGCGATGAACGTAGCGTGTATCTTCGACCAATGCGAAACGTCTCATGGGTAACAGGTGCTCTGATCGTACTGACGTCAAGTGTGCTCGCGCATGCCGATCCAACCAATGCGACGAATGATGTTCAGGAGAACCCGCCAGCCGCGACTCAAATGCGTAGCCCGGCGATGGCGGCGATTGGCGTTCCGATGATCGTCGTCGGCGCACTCACTGGAGGCTTTGGCGCTGCCCTAGGAGCGTTTCGCTCCGCAAACGGGTCAGGCGGATTGTGGGAGGGAGCGATGGAGCTCGGTGCGATTGGAGGCTTCATGACGCTCGCCACGGGCATCGCGCTGGTTGCGTTTGGGGCGATGCAGGTGAAGGCCGACACTTGGCAAACAGGACTATGGATGACGCCAGGCGGACTGACGGGCCGATTCTGACACGGGTGGAGTGTCGCTCTGTTGCAACGTCAGAGTGCACGCATCAATGATGATGGATCAGTGGTGCCCGTCGCCAGGTCCGGTGATGCCCTTGTGGGGTCGGCAGCTGCTTCTCACCGCGTCGCATCCAAGGGCTCCACAATAATAGAAATTGGTCACCCAAAAGCACTGCCCTGCGATGCACCTGCCGTCGTCGTAATACGCTTGCCAGAACTGGTCTGCGCACACGGGTGCAGGCAACGGACACGCGAGTCTGCCACCATCCGCCACGTCCCCGGTGCAAGACATGGGGGGAGGCGCAGGCACTGACGCTGGGCCTGGGTGGGGTGGAATCAAATCGGAGACCGACGTGTCGACCGCTGCGTCGATGGGTCCGGCTTCCTCGAGCTGACCGGCGTCATCGATCCCGTGTGCCCCCAACGTCGTGCAAGCCGATAGGGAGACAACCAATACAAACGCGCGCACGCGACGAAGTTATCACGGCCCGATCGCCCAAACGAATCCATCGGTGAGCCCAATGTAGAGCGCGCCGTCGGCGCCCATCGCGAACGCGGATGTGGCTGCTGCGTTGGTCGAGAGTGACCAGACGAGCTTGCCCCCTGCGTCGAGCGCGATCAATTGACCGTCAGAGGCACCGAAGTAGGAAACGTCCGCAGCGTCCACGATGGGCGCTGTCAGGTGAAATAAGGGTGCCGAGATTGTGGCTATGTAGGTCCAGTCCAACACTCCCGCCGGCGTGAAGTGGAGAGTATTCTCGGGCGAATTGGCCGTGACCGCGCCATTGGCGCTGGCGCTCAATGACGTTTGGTACCAAAAGGCGCCGCTGTCTGGGGCACTCACCCAGCGTTCCGATCCGCCACTGTGAAAGGCGACCACGTTCGAGACGTCGAAGCCGAAGCCGTCCCCTGTGTCTTCGAGGATACTCACGACAAGGTTTGGTCGGAGGAACACTCGCGACAAGTCAGCGGGTGACGAGGTCCAGCAGAACCCGTCGCACAGTCGCCCTGCGGCGATCGCTGCGGTGCCGCTTGCGATGGAAAAATGGAGTGACCCATCTGTCCACCATTGGCCGCCGCCCATTGCGGCCTGTGTGAAGTAGACGGTTCCATCTCCGTCGATAGTGAGGCCCCCACGGATGGATCCGGTCCCAACCGCCTTGCGCAGCGTCTTGCCCGCGGGAGACAGAGCCAGGACGGAGGCGTCATTGGTGCCTAGGTAGATCGTGCCATCTCGCGCGATGACAGGCGTGGTCTCGATTGGAGCGCCGACGTCGACCTGCCACTTCACCGCGCCGCTCGGATTCAACGCGACGAACCTTCCGCTGGTCGCGCCGACGTAGATCGTGCCGGTATTGTCGATCACCGGAGAGGCATGGAGGATCGGCGCTCCGAGGTCGTATTTCCAACGCACGTGAGAGGTGGTCGGCCCGGTGGCCTTGCTGCGTCCGGTTCGACCCGAGGTGCCGCCGAGCAGTGGCCAAGGTGCGTCCGTTTGAATGCCCACTGTGAAAGGATGCGGTGTCGGCGCGTCGGTTACGACGTCCTTGGTTGCGGCATCGATGCTGGAGTCGGTCCCGCCATCGTTGACGGTCCCAGGGTCCAACGTGCAACTCGCGCTCGCCAAGCAGAGAATTCGAAGTACGACGAACGACCGCATGACTTGAGCTTACGCGATCATGGCGACGGGAAGCCGCACGCCTTGGCCGCCATCGCCGCGAGCGCGACTGTGTCCGAGCACGAGCAGCCGGACGGATCTGGGTTGTCGAACTCAAAACCCCCAAGCGAAGTTCGCCCGCCGCAGCTCGCTGCGATGACCAATGTGCCGAGCGCGATGAACCATCGTTGGTGCGCCACGTGGCAAGTCTACCATCTTGCGCGCGGACCCGAGGCCAAGGCCAAACATTCAGACCGTTTCAGATGCCGAACATGCGGCTTGCCCTACGGTTGGTGGCGATGAAGACCGTACTGCCGACTTTTGCCGCCGCTCTTGCCACCGCTCTCGCTTTGGGGTGCACGAACACCGTCATCCACGAGACCGCGCCTGTGCCCGACTCTGGCGCGATCGATGACGATGCGGGGAACGTCGACATCGACGCCGCGATTGCGGACCCGCCCGATACGTCTCCGGTTTGCGTGTATCCTGCAGGCCCTTACGGAAAGACGCAGGGCACGATCGTCCCGCCGAACTTTTCGTGGGAGGGCTACGTGAAGGGCAGCAACAACGTGACGACGCTCACGATGGCCGATCTGTACGACTGCGACGGCACCAAGGGCATCAACGCCATCCTCATGGACGAGGCAGCGCTGTGGTGCGGACCATGCAACCAGGAGGCGATGGATCTGCCTGCGCAGATGGCCGCCGCGTGGACCGCGCAAGGCGTCGCGGCAGTCAACCTCGTGATCCAGGACGACGCTCCGCAGCGCAACCCAGCCACGACCAACGACGCGCTCCGGTGGCGCAACGCGTACAATCTCGGGCCCGTCGCCAACGTAGTGGCCGACCCGAAGTGGAGCTTCTCGCACACGGGATCGATCGGACTGCCGACCAACATCCTGATCGACCCACGCACGATGAAGATCGTCAGCTACGTCGAAGGCTACGGCGGCATCGATCCAGCGGTGAGCAAGCTCGCGCTCAAGAACAAGAAGTAGGCGGCAACACCCTCACCTTACGGCAGCGAGATCTTTGTCAGTCGGCAGTGACTTCTTGGCGAGGCTCGCGAAGCCGGCGCTCGACGGATCGAAGTGCGTCGCGAGCACGGTGCGCGGTCGGCCATCGTCGCCGCGAACCGCGAACAGCTTGTGGCAATTGAAGTCGATCGCGATCTCGACGAGCTCCGAGCGCGGAGTCGTGCTGGTGGTCGTGAGGTTGCGCGTCACGCGAAAGCCAACGAGGTTCTTCATCGCGCAGCGCTTCGCCGTCTTGTCGTCGAAGCCCTTCGGATCCTGCAGCAGCAGGACGAGCGCGGCGAGCACGGGCGAATCGAGCGGTCGCGCGGTGTCGGGCCGCTCTGCGAAGCCGGCGAGTGAGCCCGATTTCGCAGGCACGGTGGCGCTCCACGCTGCGTCGGGCCCGTCGAGGCGAACCGCCGTGGCCGAGGCGACGTCGGTCGAGAGCTTCCAGCGATCGAACGCAGGGCCAGTGAAGTCGTGTGATGGAAGATCGAACGCGGGACCTGCGATCTCGGTCGCCTTCGAGTCGCCAGCGCAAGGGAGTACGACGATGCGAAACGTCCCCGGGCCTTCCCACACGTTCTTGTCGCAGCTCGAGTTGCACTGCGAGCTGCAGCTGAAGCCCTGCCAGAGCACTGGGCGAAGGGGGCTCGCCGAGAGCGTCGCGCAGTCATTGCTTGGCGCGTCGCATGCGGAGACGAGGCGGTAGCCGTTCCCGAGATCGAGCTGTTCGAGAGGCGTCCACGAGCCGGTCGCGTCCTTCTGCTCGACCCTCGTCTTGGTCGATACCTTCGAGCCGGACGGCGACGCCACCTCGATCTCGCCCGGCGCGAGGTTGGTGATGACTACCGAGTCCTTGTTGGCAGCAGGAGGCGGCAGCGCCTCGCCAGCCCTGCGATCCACCGAGTCGACGACCTTCCGCGCCTCGTGTCCACACGCAATGAGAGCGACAGAGACTACGGCAAATGAGAGGCGATGACGCACGTTGAATGGACGAACGTAGTCCACAATCGGTCTGGTGTATCGATCCCTGCCGTCAATCGCTTCCAGGTAGGGCGGCCTGGCCTCCATCATCGTGCGCATTCACAGTAGAACCTCGAGGGGCGCCCCTACGATAGAGTCGGCGCGCGCTCACGCGAACAACGCGTCATGAAGCTTCGTCGCCACCGCTGCCGTCGGCAAACCCGCCGCATGTACGAGCGATGGGTCCACCTCGCGGGCTACCTCTTCTTGGAGCGATGACACCGCGCGCTGCTTGGCGCGGTCGAGGCGGCGTCTCGCGCGGTCGTCGAGTCGTGGCTCGATCCACGAGGCAACGGCGATCG
>JANYHY010000131.1 GCA_025362165.1 Myxococcales bacterium
CCATCTTGTTCGTCTTCGGTGCGATCTTCGGGATCCCGATCCTCATCGCCATCATCAAGTCCATGTCGCCGAACACCGGGGCGCTCGGGTTTGATCGCCTCGCGGCTC
Organism: Myxococcales bacterium; assembly: GCA_025362165.1. Classification (GTDB taxonomy): domain Bacteria; phylum Myxococcota_A; class Polyangia; order Polyangiales; family Polyangiaceae; genus JANYHY01. The sequence continues at coordinate 109 of JANYHY010000131.1, forward strand.
GAGGGACACCGGCCCGCGGGCTCGTGCTTCAAAGCTCGATGCTCGCGACCAACGTGCGCATGAACATGCGTCGGTTCGAGCGGCGCCAGATGACGCTCGACGTCGAGATCCCCGGCCAAGCTCCTTACCAGTGCTCGGGCACGTTCCTCATCCCGCGCGGGCTCGTCGAGGCGATCCCTGGCGCGTCCCTCGAGCTCGCGGTGGATCCGCGCAACCCGCAGAGCGTCGTCGTGACCGGCCCTGGAGGCTTCACCGGGCCTTGGCTGAATTTGGGCCCGCCCAACCCCTATTGAGCGGGCGCATCGCCTGATAGGCTCTCCGGCGATGGCTCAACCCCCGCCCCAACGTCCGCCGCCTCAATACCAAGCTCAAGGGATGGCGATCCCTCAGCACGCACACGAACGCCTCGCCGCGATGCGCGCGAAGAAGTTCTTCACGAGCGACCTCTCCGTCAACGAGTTCCTGTTGGTGAAAGAGGCCGGCTTCGAGCCGCTCGGGCTCGTGATGGGCAGCAGCATCTACTCGATCGGCGCTCACCATCTCGCTTCGATGCAACCCGGTGAAGTGGCCCCGCTCACGCAAGCGCTCTATCAGTCGCGCGAGCTCTCGCTCGAGCGTATGGAGGTGGAGGCAGACGAGCTCGGCGCAGACGGCATCGTCGCGGTGCGACTCACCGTCGCCGTGCACGCGTGGGGAACCAACATCATCGAGTTCTTGGCCATAGGGACCGCCGTGCGCAACGTGGCCGCGCCGGGCACCTATCGCACCACGCAGAACAAACCGTTCACGAGCGATCTGTCGGGACAAGACTTCTGGACGATCTTGAATGCAGGTTATCGCCCTGTCGGATTCGTGATGGGCAATTGCGTTTATTATGTAGGGCCGCCCGCGCAGCAATTGCCGCAAAATGGAGAGCTCGCCGGACCCACTCAAGCCATCTATGACGCTCGCGAAGTGGCGATGGAGCGCATGCAGTTCGAGGCCGAGTCGATGAGCGCGGAGGGCATCGTGGGCGTGACGGTCGAAGAGACCAATCACACTTGGGGGCCCACAGTCCTCGAGTTCAGCGCCGTGGGCACAGCGGTCGTCGCGATCCGCGCGGACCACCAAATCCCGCGTCCGACGCTCGTCTTGACGGTGAACGGCTGATGAGCAATCACCGACCCATCGACATGCAGGCGAGCATGCAACGCGTCGCCGCGGGCGGCATTCCGCTGCGCGCCGTGGAGCGACTCCAAGAAGAGGCCGGCCCGCACAGCAAGCTCTTCACGAGTGATTTAGGCGTCAATGAGTTCTTGCTCGCGCGAGACGCCGGCTGTCACCCCATCGCTCAATTGATGGGTAGCAGCATCTATCACGTAGGTCAGATCCCCGATTACAAAGGAAAGACCGGAGAGCTCGAGATCATCAGCGACGCGCATAGAGAGTCTCGCCGCCGCGCTCTCGCGCGATTGTTCGAGGAGGCGCGGCTCGTAGGCGCAGACGTCGTGATTGGCGCTCAATTGCGCGAGCGAATGATCACCATGGGCTCGCGCGGCAAAGGCGGAGACGACGGCGGCGAGGTGCTCGAGTTCACCGTCGTGGGCACCGCGATGAGGGCGCCGTTCATCACTCACCCTCCCAACACACCCATCATCACCGATCTATCTGGACAAGATCTCTGGGCGCTCGTTCAAGACGGTTGGGAGCCCTGCGGACTGTTGTTCGACTTCTGCAAGTATCATGGCTGGCACGTCACCTCCGGCTCGGGCGGCAGCGGAGAGGTCACCTCTGCGAACAAGGTGGTAGAGAGCGCGCGAAAGCTCGTCATCGATCGAATCACGCGCCAAGCGCAGCAAGCCCAAGCTGAGTTCGTGGTCGGCAGCGAGTTCTCGATCGACGTGCGCGAGGTGCCTTGCGGATACGGCGGATGCAAGCTGGACGACTTGGACGTCAACGTCAGCTGGTTCGGGACTGGCATTCGCCGAATCCCCGGTTGGAGCGTGGATACGCGCGCGCCCGTGCCACCGTTCATCCTGCCGATGATGCCCGTCGGCAGACACCGAGACATCGAGCTCGCCGAGGACGACGACGCGAGCGAGATCGAGCGCGCGGCTGAAGAGGCCGAAGAGAACGCGTTGGAGATGGACGAGTACAACGAGCCGGACGACGACAACGGATGAATACCAACGATCTCCCGAAGCACGCACGCGAACGCCTCGCGGACATGCGGGCGAAGAAGCTGTTCACCAGCGACTTGTCCGTGAGCGAGTTCTTGTTGGTGAAGGAGGCCGGCTTCGATCCGCTCGGCCTCGTGATGGGTAG
>JANYHY010000018.1 GCA_025362165.1 Myxococcales bacterium
CGCAAGTGCGCGGCTGCGCGAGCGGGAACGTGCACGCGTACTGCACGTCGACGCGGCCATTGGCGTCCGTGATCCACTCGCGTCCCGAGATGGGTTCGGCGTTGTAAGCCTGGCTCGGATCGGGCAAGCCAGGTCGCGGAGAGGTCGACTCGATCATGTGAGGATCGATGCCGGTCGTATCGAGCTTGTCCGGATCGTTTCCCAGGATCCGGCGCCAGTCGGCGTCATCGAGCTTGCCGTGCTTGGGATCGGATGGCGAGTCGTGCAGCAGCGCGCCAGGCACTCCACCGATATGTGCAAAGTACACCATATCCGGCGTGCGCGGACCGGGCGGCAACTTGCACAGCGTCGCGGGATCGACGCTCGATCCGTCCGGCAATTGCGCCGCGAAGAGCGGGTTCGTGCAGCCGTCGATTCCTAGATAGCGACGTGCGCCCTGAGGATACTCGCCATCACGGTTCGGCACCGTCTTGGACATGAGCCCGTGCGCATAACGCGATATGGGATATTGGGGATCAATCCCATACTTCTGTTTCATGTGAACGTGTCGCAGGTTCGGATCAAAGCCCCAGTCATTCGATTGCGTGTAAGCGCTGGCGCACGCCGGATCGCTCCCTGGGGTGCCGAGTACGCTACAAGACACACAAGAGGGATCTAGAGGGTTCACCGAACACGCGCTCGTGCCGCGCGGCGGCTGCCAGCTTTGCTTCATGAACAGATCGCCCTGCCCGCCGAGCGATCGCACGTCGATCTCCGAGTCGTTCTCGTCCGTCAGATCGAGCACCACCACGAGCGAGTCTGGCCGCAAGAAGTCGTGCCTCTGGCTCAAGATCGTCTGATCGACGCCAGCCCAGCCTGATCCATCCAAGTGATCATACGGATCCGGCTGGATCAAGAACCTATAGAACGCCTCGAGCTGCGACTCGATCCCGCAGCCGTTCTGGTGCACTCCGGTGATGGCGTCCTGGAACGCAGTCACCAGTTTGTCTGGATCGGCGATCGCAACTGACCCGCTCGGCTGCGGCTTGTTCGCGTTCTGCGACACCTGCGGCAAGAACGCTAGGTAGCTCGAAGTTCCCATCACTGGCTGCGCGTGCTCGTCTGCACCAGCGCGGTTCAGCAGGTGCGCGCGATCGTCATTGTGGTTCGGGCCGCGCGGATCATTGGGATCGCACATGTCGCCGAGGCGCGGGCCGAGCGACGACGACAACACTCCAATGTGCATGTCGTGCACGGGAGTGAACTCCTCTTTAGAGCCCGCAGGACACTGACCACTAGCGTCGCGTGCCACCGTCGCGCCGCCGCCGTCCGGCAAGCACGCGGGCTGCACGAGTCTGCGCACGAGATCGGGCACTGCCTCGCGCAAGTAAGCCTGTTTGTCGCCCATCGAAGACGAGTTGTCGACGAGCACGATCAGATCAACCTTGTCGATCGCTGTCTGCTTGAGGACAGAAGTGATCGCCGCCTTGGTCGTCGGATCGAGGCCGCTCACGGGACGAGTCAGGCACGCGGGAGCCACGATCGCAGCGGACGCAAGGACACAACCGAGCGCCGCTGAGCGACGCACTCTTCGTAGAGACATGGAGCCCTCCTGTGTCGCCCTGATGTCAGGCAACTATGTTGGCGGCGCGATGACCCTGGAGCGCCATGGGGAGTGAGGACCGATCCGCTGGATCGTTCCGCTCACTCACCTCATGACCGCGACTCCGAGTTTCCGTCTCTCGTCATTGCCTTTTTTATGTGGCCTGCGCGGTGTGCATAAGGTTCATGAGCTGGCCACGACTCGCTCACCCCTTGTGTCTCGCGGCCGAGCCCAGTAACGAAGGACCGTCGATATTTTTCATCGACTCACGAGGAGAATGAACCATGGCATTGCTGCGACGTGGACTGTCTGGTGAACCGGTGCGGATCCTTCAGGGCAAGCTGGGCGTGAACGCCGACGGCGTGTTCGGGCAGGGCACCGAAAATGCGCTGGTCGAGTACCAAAACTCCAACGGCCTCTCGGCGGATGGCATCGCGGGCCCCGACACGTTCACGCACATGGGGCTGCACGAACTCGTGATCGTCACGAAGGGCATTCGCGGCGAGATGGTCACGCGCGTGCAAGCCGCGGTCGGTGTGACTGCGGATGGTGAGTTCGGGCACGGCACCGAGACCGCGGTCAAGAAGTTCCAGACCGACAACAACCTCGAGGCCACCGGAATGGCGGACCCGACGACGCTCGCCGTACTCCCCGGCTTCCCCGAGTTCACGCCTGAGAAGGTCGCCGCGTCCGTCGTGCAAGAGTCGACGCCCGCCATCGACGCTGAGGCACTATCTGCTGCGAAGGCCGAGCCGCCGCCCGAGCCGTCGTTCTTGGCGAAGGTCGGTCATGGCATCGTCGCCGCGGTCGAAGCGCCGATCGAGGTCGGCAAGTCGATCTGGAACACGGTCAAGAGCATCTTCTGAGAGAGGCGAAGAACACATGGAAATGCAAGAGCAACGCCGTTCATCGCCGGCTACTTGCGAGACAAGCTCGGTGCGAAGTGACGCGTGAGCTGGGGTGTGGCACTCGAGGCCTCACCCTGGCTCACTGAAGGAACCATCGCGCTGTTCCCAGGCCAACAATTCCCAAAACAACATCTCGCATGGGCTGCGAGGTTGAGCGGAGTGGTTGCTGTGTCAATCGTCGGCAATCGCGCAATGCACGACTCGGATGCCGGAGAGATCAATTCGGTACTCGATGATCAATTCGTGGTCGTCGCGGGACCAGGTGTCCACGCCGCTCGCATCGACTTGCATGTCCGGGCGGCCGAGCTTCTTGCGGACCGCGTCGCGCGTGTCCTCGAAGCGGAGCCCCTCTGGCAACTCTCCAGCGAATTTCGAACAATCCTGATTGGGAAGTCCCGCATAGAGCTGCACGCTGGTGAGGAGCATTGCGCGCTTGCCGCTCGGCGTCGCCTCGAACACGAGGACGACACCAAGAGTGGGTAGATCGACGAACGCCTCGTCCTCGCCATGCCGCAGCTTGGGCGGCCTTGCGCCGAGCTTGGTGAGTATGGCGGCGAGGGCAGAGTGGTCGGCGGTCTTGCCCAGCAGCGGGAGCCAGTCGCGAGCGTTCATAACTGGAGAGCTTCGCACGCCCCCTCGATCTCTGCGCGCGATTGCGTGAACTCTCTCGAGCACCGCCGCCTGCGTCACCCGGCGCAAACTAGCAGCGCGGAATGTGATAAGGCATTGCGCCATGCCGGGACTTTTGACCTACGGATTGGTCTGTTTCGGCTCGGTCTTCTCGATCGTGGATCCGTTCGCGGCAGTTCCTATTTTCTTGGCGCTCATCGGGGATCGATCGCGCGAGGAGCAACGCAGCGCCGCCAAACGGGCGGCGATCACGTGCTTCTTCGTGCTCAGCCTCTTCGGCGCGGCTGGCACGCTCATCCTCCACTTCTTCTCGATCACGCTCCCCGCCTTCAAGATCGCGGGCGGGATCATCTTGTTCGTCGTCGGCTTCGAGATGCTCCGCGCGCGGCACTCTTCCACGCGCGGTAGCAAAGAGGAGCAAGACGAAGCTCACGCCAAGGAAGACGTCGCAGTGATCCCCGTCGGGCTCCCGTTGCTCGCGGGTCCTGGCGCGATCGCGACCGTGATGGTGCTCTTTGGGAAGGCCGACGACTACGCGCACCGCGGCGTCGTGCTCGCCGCCGTCTTGATCGTATGCATCATCGCGGCTGTCGTGCTCAGCTCTGCGACCTATGTCGCGCGCGTGCTCGGCAAGACTGGAATCAACCTCATTGGCCGCATCATGGGCCTCATCCTCACCGCGACCGCCGTGCAGTTCATCCTCGACGGCGCGAAAGAGGCTTTTCCCAAGCTGTTTGGATAATCGATTCATGGCGACCGAGAACGAGCTGAAGATTGGACGATTCGAGCGCGCGCTCGCGGTCAGGCTGTTGACGCGTGTGTGCAACCTGAAGCCCGTCACCGTGCGCGTGGGTCAGAAGGCGATGCCCGCGTTCGTGCGTGGTCGCGGGACGCCGATCGTGTTCGTGCATGGCTTCGGCGCGGACAAGGAAGGTTGGCTCACGCTGATGAGAGCGCTCGACAAACGACGCGCGCTCGTCGCGCTCGATCTGCCGGGCTTCGGTGCGTCCACGCCCATCGCACCCAACGAGGCGAGCGCGAAGCGACAGGCGGAGGCCGTGATCGGCGCGATGTCGCAGCTCGGGATCGATCGCGCGCACCTGGTTGGCTCGTCGATGGGCGGTGGCATCTCGCAGTGCATCGCGCAGCATCACCCGGAGCGAGTGGCGTCGATGACGCTGCTCGGCACTGCGGCTACCGTAGGCGACAAGAGCGAGCTCGGCCACGCGCTCGATCGCGGAGACAACCCGCTCCTGGCGACCAGCCCCGAGGATTTCCTGCGTCTCGTCGATTGGATGACAGTGCAACGACCGGTCGCGCCGCGCGCGATGATGCTCTATGCAGGACACGATCGCATGCGACGCGCGGCGACCGAGGAGAAGCTGTTCGAGGGCTTCGTGTACGGCCCTGACGACGAGCGCATGCCCATCGACTTCGAATCGATCAAGACGCCCACGCTGATCATCCACGGAGACAAAGACCCGGTGATTCACCCCTCCACCGCGCGCATCCTCAGCGAGCGATTGCCAAATGCCACTTTAGACTTGATGCGCGACATCGGTCATTTGCCGCACGTAGAGGCCACACGCGCGGTCGCCGCGCACATCGACGCGTTCGCGCGCATGCACGATCCGCCCATCTTCAGCTGACGTCCGCGTGCAGGGCGACTACGCTGCGATCATGCGCTTGTTGCCTCTCGTGCTCGCTTGCTTGTGCGGTCTCTCACGTTGCTCTTCTGCGAACCCGTCGTCCGCCGCTCGCGGGCCCACAGTTTCTTTCGAGTTGAACGCGGATCTCACGCAGCCAGACCAATACTTCGATTTCCCCTATCCGTCAGACCTTCGATTGACGCCGGACGGCGCGCCGGACGTGAGAGGATTTCCCAACAATTTGAACTTGGCGCTCATCGTCGGCATGCAGGCGCTGACGGCCCAGCGCCGCGGATTTCCGATGATGCCTGTCGGGTACTTCAAATTCGATCAACCGATTACGACTCGGCACTTCGTCGACGTCATCCCCGCAGACGTCGCGCAACCGATCATGCTCGTGGACGTGGACGAGAAGTCGACAGAGCGCGGCAAGCTCGTGCCGGTCGTCGCGGAGACTCCAGGCGCGGATCGCTATGTCCCGGACAACATGCTCGCTGTTGCCGCGCGGCCTGGCTTCGTGTTGCGGCCCAATCACCAATACGCCTTCGTCGTGATGCGTTCGCTCGAGACCCAAGGGGGCCAAGCTCCTGGACTGGGGACGAACAAGACTCTCGCGGCCCTCGACGACGCAGCCGCGCCGCCCTCTGATCCTGCGCTGCGCGCGTGGAAGCTCTATCAGCCGCTATGGACGACGCTGCGCCAGCTCGGCGTGGACTCGGCGAAGGTCGCCGCGGCCACTGTGTTCACGACGGGAGATCCCGTGCAAGACACGGCAGATCTGTCCGCGAAGGTCGCCGCCAAGTACACAGTGCAGATCACCAACTTGGCAGTGCGCCAAGACGGCAATCAAATGGCCAATTGCGAATTGACGGGTAAGGTCACTTACCCGCAGTTCCAAAAGGGAACTCCGCTGTTCGACACGGAGGGCTCTTTCGTCATCGGACCGGACGGCCTGCCCATCAAACAGCGCGACGAAGACGCGCCCATCGCGATCTCACTGCCGCAAATGCAGATGCCGACAAACGGTTACCCACTCATCATTTATTTCCATGGATCAGGTGGCAAAAGCACTGCAGTGTTGGACGCCGGCAAGCTCCAATCCATGACGGATGAAGTGGGCATTCCGCATCAGGGCGTTGGTTACTATATGGCGCCTCACGGGTTCGCGA
>JANYHY010000020.1 GCA_025362165.1 Myxococcales bacterium
CTTCGATCTCGAGTGGTTCGACAAGTGCTCGCTGTTCCTGTCGTACCGCACGGACGAGCGCTTCAGGCAGATGCGCGCGCAGGTCCTCGTTCGGGCGAACGCCATTCGCTCAGCTCTCGGCATCCCGCCCGCGCTCTAGCCGTCAAAGGCGAGCGAGCAGCTTCTTGGCGAACAGATACGCGTCTCCCGGCCAGCGCGCAGAGACATAATTGCCGTCTTCTACGACGAACGCGGGGGCATCGTTCGTCATCGTTCCCCGCGCGGTGAGCTCGCGCGGTCCGCGCACAAAGTCGCTCGGACTCGCCAATGCATTGCGCACTTCTTGTTCGACATAGGCGTCATAGGTCCTGTAGTAGCGACCCAATTTCCATGCAGTCAGATAGTACGCAGTCTGCTCCATGTATTTGGGCAGACACGTCGTCTTCTTTCCGAACAACACGCTCTTGTTGGTCTGCGGATCGATCGCGCGCGCCAGCGGCAGCACTCCATGACAAATCGCTGCGACAGGCTTATTTTGCGCCCAAAATCGCACAATCAAAGAATGAAGCTCTGGCGAGCCTAGGTACTGACGCATCCCCGGCGCGTGCCCGCCTGGGAGCAACAAAGCGTCAATGGATTGCAGATCAATCTCGGACCACTTCAATGGCATCTTGAACGGCTTGGTCTCGATCATTTCTGCATAGAAGCGCTTGGGCTCTTCGAGCGCGCCGAGCTGCCCGAAGATCACTCCATCGAGCAACAGCGGATCACACGCGGCGACAGTGCCTCGCTCGGTGGCGAACACCACTTGGTGTTTTGCGTCCGTGAGGAGCTTCCACGGGACCGCGACCTCAGTGGTGTCGAAGTCTTTATCGGGTAATGGACAGAGGACGCGCTTCAAGGCGGAAAGCCGCACAGACTCGCGAGCGACGAGTTCATCATCGTGCAGGAGGGACAACCCGGGTATTTGGCTGTATGGCCGTCTACCAGGCTGCCAGTCGTGTCCTCACATGTGCAGGTGCTGCCTGGGCAGTTGCACGTGACTCTATAGAGATGAGCGCCGCACCACCAACTCTCGCTGATGCTGCATGCGCCACCCTGTGTGGTGCCAGAGCCCATGTGCGGACCGCACGGAACAGGCGTGGTCGCATCTCCCGTGGGCGGTATCACCCCAGCATCCTTCTTGCGGATTGCGCCATCACTTCCAGGACCGACGCTCGAGTCTCCGCTGCCTGCTGCGTCTGGATCCGTGTAGAGCTGTCCGCCACATCCGATCGCGAAGACCAGCAGAAAACCGCCGCGGACTGACTTCATTGAATCTTGCTGACGACTTGGAAGATGCCCAGGCACATCTCGTCTAGCGTGGTCTCTCCGAGAGAGATGTTCTTTGGCTGCGTGATGCCTTGTTGCTTCAACGCCTCGGCGACCTTCGGGTTGTCTAGCGTGTTGTCGTAGGTGCATTTGATCGTCAATTGATCGAACTGCTTCAATGAGGGCAATTGATCGAGACTGGGCGCGTCATAGTGGTAGATGCGCTGCCAATTGAAGTCCCACTGTGGAATGCCCATCAGACACTCGTCTTGTGGCTCGTTGTCTGCGGGGGCCAAGCGGTGGAGATTGATGTCCACGTGCGTGCCAGCCCAGTGCATGTGGCCGCCGATGCCATAGAGGAACAGCGGAGGCGTGGGCTTGTTGTTGATGACGGGCGGTATCGCGAACCGTTGAGTGACGGTCTTGTCCTTCGCGTTGGCGGGGATCACGAAGCTGGAGAGCGCGTTCGGATCGTTCTTGTCGTAAGAGAAGCCGTCGCCGTTCGGGGCGGTCTTGGGGAAGTTGCCGATGAGCGCAGAGACCAACGCCCATGTCGGCGTGCCCGAATTGAAGCGGAGCTGCAGCTTCGTCAAATCGGCTTTGTACCCGCCAGATCCTGCGGCGCCGTGCGGGTGGTAGTGCACCTGCGCGACGAGCAGCGTGCCCTTGGTGATCCTCGTGCCTACGTCCGCCGGGAACTCTTGCGGGAGCATCCCTGGGGCCCATGCCATGAGCACGCTGGGGGCGGTGACGCCCACACCACCAAAGCAATCATAGCCGCCGTCGGGCCCGAGGCTCTTGCTCTTCGACTCTCCCGCGGGATCGGTGAAGACGACGACGTGGTGAACGACCTCCGCGTTGCCTGGGATGACGTTGCTCCCGTTGATCCAGACGTCTTGCGCGAACTTCGGATCGAGCACGAAGCAGCGGAACGAGTCGTTGTTCTCGACCGTCACGGTGTACGGCGCGGCGGGCGTGAGCTCCATCTGCGAGTTGGAGAGGCCGAGCTGCGGTGTGTAAGGCGGCGGCGCGTCCTTCGGATCGCCCTCGAGCGCGCCGGTCGCGGCCCATTTCTGGATCTTGTCGAGCTCCGCTTGCGACAAGCGCGGGTCGTGCGTCCACTTCATGCGCGGCTTGCAGCTCGCCGTCTCTTGCGCGCCCCACGGCGGCATCAGCTTGCTCTGCGTCATCGACACCATGACACCGGCCTTGCCCTTGGCGTCGTCGTAGGTCGTGAGCGTGAACGGCGCGATGCCGCCCGTGGAGTGACAGCTCTGGCAGTGCTGTTGAACGATGGGCTCGACGTCCTTGTGAAAGGTCACCGGCGTGTCGTTGGACGATCCAGAGAAGCAGCCAGCGACCACCACGACCGCCGTCCCAAACAACGTGCATCCTACAACTACTTTGCGCATGCAACAGTGTAAGTCACAGCCGCCCTGGTGTCAGTCTTTGAGACAATGAGCGAGCTCGGCGATCACCGTTTCGCAGTGAATTAGCCCGTTTCCATCGCCGTCGAAGCGGCGTGACAAGCGCATGTCTGGCGTCAATCGATACGCGCTCCGCGGCGCGCGCACGAGATCCATGATCTTCTTTGGGTCGAGCGGAGTGTCTTCTTTGAGGTGGAGCGTGACGGTCTTGCTGTTGGACTCGCAGCCGAGGACGCGCAACCTGCGCAGCTCGGTCTTGAGTGACATGAGCTGCACGAGTCGCTTGGCCTCCTCGGGCGGCGGCCCGAAGCGGTTCTCCATCTCCTCGGCCATCTCGGCGACGTGCGCCTCATCCATCGCGCTCGCCAAGCGCTTGTAGAGAGACAACCTCACGCCGACGTCGCTCACGTAGTCCTCGGGCAAGAGCGCAGAGACGTCGAACGAGAGTTCCGTGTCCACGTCGTGCACTACTTCTTGGCCGCGCATCTCGGCCGCGGCGTCCTCGAGCATCTGACAGAAGAGATCGAAGCCGACGCTCGCGACCGCGCCTGACTGCTCGCCTCCGAGCAGATCGCCGCCACCACGCAGCTCGAGGTCGAGCGACGCGATTTGAAAGCCGCTCCCGAGCTCGGTGTGTCGCTCGAGCGCCTCGATGCGCGAGCGCGACTCGTCGGTCATCTGCTCGGTGGGGGGTACGATCAGATAGCAATACGCGCGCTCTTTGCTGCGGCCCACGCGACCGCGCAACTGATAGAGCTGCGCGAGCCCGAACATGTCGGCGCGATCGATCAAGATCGTGTTCGCGCGAGGGATGTCGAGGCCGCTCTCCACGATGGAGGTCGCGCAGAGCACGTCATAACGACCCTCGACGAAGTCGAGCATCGTCTTCTCGAGCGCGCCGTTCTCGCCCTCTTTGGTCCCGCGGGTCATCTGTCCATGACCGACCGCGACGCGCGCTTGCGGACACAGCTCTTGGAGGCGCTGGGCCCTCTCGTAGAGGCCCTCCACGCGGTTGTAGACGTAGAACACTTGGCCTCCGCGCGAGAGCTCGCGGGTGACGGCGTCGCGCAGCACTTGGTCGTCCATGCGCGTGACGATCGTGCGAACGGCCCTGCGATCCGTGGGCGCGGTGGTGATGAGTGACAAGTCACGCAATCCGCCCACGGCCATCTGGAGCGTGCGCGGGATGGGTGTGGCGGTGAGCGTCAGCACGTCCACCTGTGTCCGCATCTGCTTGATGCGCTCTTTGTGCGTCACGCCGAAGCGCTGCTCCTCATCCACGATGAGCAGGCCGAGGTCCTTGAAGTGGATGTCCTTGGAGAGGAGGCGGTGCGTGCCGATGACGATGTCGACCTTGCCCTCCTTCAGACCGAGCATCGTCTCCTTCTGGTCCTTGTCGCCTTGGAAGCGGCTCATCACACGCACGCTGATCGGGTAGTCAGCCAGGCGCGCCTCGAACGTGCGGTAGTGTTGCTGCGCGAGCACGGTGGTGGGGCACAGGAGCGCGACCTGCTTGCCGCTCATCGCCACGCGGAAAGCGGCGCGGATCGCCACCTCGGTCTTGCCGAAGCCGACGTCTCCGCACACGAGCCGATCCATGGGGCGCTCTTTGTCGAGGTCCGCGTTCACGTCGTCGATCGCGCGCGCTTGGTCGGGCGTCTCGTCGAAGGGGAACGTCGCCTCGAACGCGCGGTACTCGTCGTCGATCGCGCCGAGCATCGGGCGGGACTGGCTTTGGCGCTCTGCGTACAAACGCAGTAGCTCATCTGCCATCTTTCGTACTTCTTTGCGAGCGCGGGCCTTAGTCTTGGAGAAAGTGGCCCCTCCAAGGCGATCCATCTTCGGATTTGACGATTCACCGCCGGCGTACTTCTGGATTTGATTGAGGCGATAGACTGGCAGATAGAGTTTGTCGTTTGAGGCGTACTCGACGACGAGCAGGTCCACCGTGAGGCCCCCGACGTCCTTGTGGACGAGGCCCTGGTAGCGACCGATGCCGTGCTCGATGTGGACCACGAAGTCGCCCACGGCGAGGTTGCGTAGGTCCTCCACGAAAGGACGCGAGGCGGACTTCTCGCGCTTCTGCCGGCGGTGCGTGCGCGCGCCGAACACCTCTTCTTCAGCGACGAGGACATAACCGTCCGCGGGCAGCATCACGCCACGCGAGAGCGAGCCCGTGACGACTTGCACCTCTTTGGGATCCGCGGTGATGACGCTCGGCCAATCCACCGGGCCGACGCGCGCGCGGCACGTCACGCCTTGATGTCGAAGCAGGCCGGTCAAGCGCTCGGCTTGAATCGAGGCGCGCGCGGCCACGATCACGCGCAACCCGTGGGCACGCCAATGCGCGATCCGCCGAACGAGCGGCGCGAGCGTCGCGTCTTTGCCTTTGGCTGCGCGAGACATCTTCACCGCGCGGGAGAGGTCCTCGTGATCGCGCGCGCTCACGTCGAGCATGAGCGCGTCCCCTGTCTCGAACCGATCGAGGCCGGGTCTCGACCCGGAGGGGGCGCCGTCACCGATGGTCGGCGTGCGATGCAAGACCACGTGCGGCGCGCGACTGATGCCGTCTGCGACCGTGGTCTCGTCCAAGTAGAACGAGGTCGGCAAGAACGTCACCTCTCGCGAGCGCTCCGCTTGATCGCGCTCCGCACGCGCGATCTCGTCCTTCAGCGCGCGCGTGAGCGACGGCGGATCATCGAGCGCGAAGATCACCTCACCCTCAAGCAAGTACGAGAAAACAGCCTCGAGCTCCGTGTAATATGCAGGCAAGAAGCCATCTGCGCCGAAGAACGACCGGCCCTCGGTCACGTCGTCGACGAGCGCGCGCGCCTTGAGCGTGGGCATGTCGATCGCGTCCGAGATTTGTTGGATGCGATCCTTGGCGAGCGCGCGCTGCTCTTTGCCGAGGATAGCCTCGCGCGCAGGAGGGAGCGTGACCTCTGCCACGAGCGCGTCCCCTACTACCTTGGTGGTCTTCTGGTCGTGAGGATCGAACGGCTTGATCGACAGCACGAGATCGCCATAGAGCTCGACGCGCACGGGTTTGTCGAGGTTCGGCGGCCACACGTCGAAGAGCGCGCCGCGCACGGCGAAGGTGCCGGGGTCCTCCACGACGGGGACGCGCAAGTACCCAGACTCCGCGAGGCGCGCGGCGAGGCGATCGCGATCGAGCTCTTGCTCGGCGACGATTCGTTGCGTGTGCGCGGTGATGATTGCGCGCGGCACCACCTTGCGAGACAGGCCAAAAATAGGGATAACCAGCACGCGCCACGGCCGACGCGCGGCGAGGTGAGCCAGAGTCGCCATCCTGCCCATGGCTGCGCGGCGATCCGTGTTGACGTCTGCATACGGCGACGTGTCGTTCGCCGCGAACACGAGCACGTCTCCTTCGCCAGTCTCCTCGGCTTCGTCGACTGCAGCGCGCAAGAAGAACCCCACCTCGTCCGCTGCGCGTCGAGCGGCGGAGAGATCGTTCACCAACATCACGACGCTCTTGTTGCTGCTCGCTGCGATCGCGGACACGATCGCCGCAGCCGCACACCCCCGCACGCCAGACACGTCCACTCGCGCACGCGCCCCGATCGCTCGGACCACCTCATCGACCTTCGCCGCCGTCACTCCTTCAGGCGGAAGGATCGCAGGCAGCAAGTCCGCCAAATTCGCCGAGGCCTCGCCAAACGTCATCCACCCCGCGTTCTACCGCATCGCCTCAACACGTGGCTGAGCAAACCCTGCGGCAGCAGTGTTTAGAAGGAGACTTGTGGGGACCAGACGCGAGTCGCCGCGGGCTTGCCCTTTGGCGCGATGAACAGCTCTAGCGCGACGTCGCTGGTGTTCGCGAAGTAGTCGAGCGCGATCGTGTGCGCGCCGTCGGTCCAGGTGAAGTCCGCGTTCTTGAAGGTGCGACCGTGCACGCCGTCGTTGTCGATCACGACCTTGCCGTCGATGCTCAGGCGCGAGCCCTCCTTCGAGTCCAAGTAGAGCGAGTAGTCGCCGGCCTTCGCCACGGTGAACGAACCTGCGTATCGAACGGCGAAATTCGTGTTGCGTGGTGCGCCGCCGTTCGGCGCGTTGAAGCCTGCAAACGTCTGCGGACCCACCGAGAACAAGCGCGTGAACATCCGATACGTGGGCTGGATCGTGCCGAGATCTGGGAGCCTATCTGGCGCATTGGGTAGGAAGTAGACGAGGCCGCTGAGCGAGTCGCTGTCCAACTTCGCCGAACCGAAATCGGTATTGTTGGTCACGAGCGGGATGGCAGCATTCGCGCTCGTGAGGTTCAGCTGCGGACGAACTCGCGGATCGAAAGGCGGCGCCGGAGTGGGCGTGCCGATCGTCACGCCAGCGAGCGGGTTCACGGTCGCTCGCGGATCCGCCGGAGTGGTGGGTGTGGTCACTGTTGCGTCGCCGTTCGGAACGGGCGCTGGCACCGGAGGCGTGTTCGCGGGAGTCTGCGGCGGCGCGGTTCCGCCGCTACCCATGTGCGCTTCGAACTGGCAGGCGGCGAGCAAGAGGGGGATGGCGATCAACGAAGTACGCATGGGACAAGGCCTCCGGAGCGCAACCCTATCAGGGTCGGCATGGATTGGACGAACGAGCGCGTCGTTCGAGTCATCGCAGCTCGGCCCAGCCATGTCAGCGGATTGTAAGCATCCAGACAATCTCCCCGGTCCTGCTCCCGAACGTCAGCGGCTTTGAAGTGTGCTAGACGCCGGGGCTCCGCTTTATTCAAACGGTCTCCCGCCGTCGGTTGAAAAAAACACGAGCCCATGTGCTCGACTTTGGAGTTGTTACGATGTCTTCGCTCTCAGATGTGCTCACCGGCCCCGAGAAGAAGGCGGCCGTCATCGAGGACTGCCTCGCGCTGATCGACGCAGAGGTGGGCGACAAAGGCGGCCTCTCCGGGCTCGCGATCAAGGCTGGATACGGCGCGGTGAAGGGCATCAAGCCTGGCTTCGTGCGGCAGGCGGTCACCGATCTACTGCCAGAGTTCGCGACGGCGTTGCAGCCCATCTATGACGAGGCCACGACCGCGAGCAAGGCGGTCCCCGATCATTTCGCGGCCAACAGCGAGCGTGTCGCCGATGCGTTGCTCGCCATCACTGACGCCAGGGCCGCGCGCAGCAAGCACAAGATCGTCAAGGGCACCTACGACAAGCTCCGCAGCAGCGCGAAGAAGAACGTGGAAGCGGCCATTCCGCGCCTCGCGAAGATGATCGAGAAGCACGCGAGCTGAGGCCTTCAGCTCACTCGAAAGCGACCTCTACGTCTCCGGGCGAGCTCTCTTCGAGGCGCGGTGGGATGGCTTTGAAGAGCTTGACGATCTCGTCACCCCAAGCACGCTTGTCACCCTTCGCGAGGTCCTTGGCGATCGCCTCGAGCTCAGCCCGCCGCTCCGCACCGAAGCCGAAGCGGTTTGCGAGCTTGTCCAGCACGGCCTTCTCTTTCGCGTCGACGTCGTCGTCCACGCCGCTCATCCAAGTCGCCGCGACGAACGAGAACGCCTTGTCGCGCGCGGAGAGAGTGTCGAGAAGGAGCTGATCGGCGGGCATCGCCTTCTCGAGTGCCTTGTCGAGCTTGTCGCGGAACTCTTTGCTCAAGTTGAGCACCTCCGCGGCGCCGCGGACGCCAGCCTTCTCGCGTTCGTCCAGGCGGCCATCGGCCCAGGCCATGGTGATGAGGAGGGAGAGAGTCTCGGTGCACGCGTGCGCGCTGATGGTGAGCCTTCGCATGGACCGATGGATCGCACGCCCCAAGAGCCGTGGCAAGAGCGCGCGTACTCTTCGCTCGACTCTCCGTGGTGTGCGGGTGTGGTCTCAGGGGACGAGCGGAACGGCGACCATGTGCTGCGACTTGCCCCCGACGTCGTCCACGAGCAAGAGCGCATAGCCGTTCAATCGGCTCCCGAAGAATTGGCCTGGCGTGGTCGTGGGATCGCTCGCGTGTTGGATGTCCGAGAGCGAGTAGAACTTGCCGTTCGCTTGCACTCCGAAATTGTCGTAGTCGGCTGGCGTGGGGTTGGCGGAGTTGAACGCCGTCGCTTGCGAGGCTTTCGGCGTGAGCGCGCCGAACGACGCTGCGCCGAGGTTGTCGAGCGCAGGCGTCTGCTGCGTTCCGAAGGTCGCGGTGATTGGGCCTTGGAGCGACTGCGCGAAGTTGCCGAACTGAAAGTGCGGTGCACCGCCAGCGGAGTACGTCGTCGAATCTGCGGCGACGACCTTGGCGATCGGGGCCATGCCTCCTGTCAGGACGAGGATCTCGATCGCGCTGGTGAAGCTCAACATCCCGACAGGCGCGCGAAAGGCTAGGTTCCCGTCGGTCGTCGCTGCGCCGCATGTCGAGAACTTGTCGGTCGGCGAGTTCTGGATCTCCAACGCAGACAACACGGTGACCGAAAATATCCCGTGAACGTTTCCGAGCAACGCCATCCCGCCCGGCGCGACTCCGGGGAAGTTCGACAGCGGCATCGGGTGCGACGGATCATTGGGGAGCGGCGTCGTCTCTGGAGCGATGCAAAGACGAAACGCCGGCAAATCAGCCGCGCCAGCGTGCACTGCATAGACGACAGACACTAGAGATGGCGTGCCGCTATCGTCACCGTTGAAGACGCTCACGTCCGGCTCCGTGGACGCGTCCATCGGCGGCGGGCCTGGTGACGACGAGTCCAGTGATGCGCTGCTCGACGACGCACACCCGACAGCGAGTGCCGCTACGGCGAAGTCAACGACGCGCATGCACGCTAGTCTAGCCGCACGGTCGTGTGCGTGCACGCGGCCCGATCACGGTGCGAGCGGGACCGCGACGATGTGCTGGGTGTTGCCTGCGTCGTCCACGAGCAAGAGCGCATAGCCGTTCAGGCGGCTCCCGAAGAATTGCCCAGGCGTCGTCGTGGGGTCGCTCGCGTGTTGGATGTCCGAGAGCGAGTAGAACTTGCCGTTCACCTGGACTCCGAAGTTGTCGTAGTCGCCCGGCGCCGGCGTGGGCAAATAGAACGAGCTCGCTTCTACGGCGGTGGACGAGAGCGAGCCATACGCGACACTCCCGAGAGCGTCCCTGGTGGGCATGTTCTTCGGTCCGAAAGTCGCCGCGATCGGAGCTTGCTTGAGCGATTGCGCGAAATGACCCCATTGAAGGTGGAGCAGCGCGCCTTGATCGTACGAGACCTCGCTCGCGGTGACGAGCTTGGCGCTCGGCGCCGCATCAGTCCCGCTGATGACCAAGATCTCGACGCCGCCCTTGTTGAAGGCGAGCGAGCCCATCGGCTTGACCGATACGTTTCCGTCTGTCGTGACGGTGCCGCAGCGCGCGGTCTTGTCACCTGGCGCGTTCTGGACCTCCAGCGCGGAGACGAGCGTGGCGGCGAAACTGCCTGAAATCTGCCCCAGCAGCGCCATGCCTCCCGGCGCGACGCCTGGGAAGTTGGACAGCGGCATCGGGTGCGAGAAGTCGTTCGGCAGGGGCGTGGAGCTAGGATCGAGACAAACTCGAAACGCGGGGAGATCAGTCGTCGCTGCGTGGACCGCATAGACCGTCGAGACCGTCGTCATCGCGTCTGGGGCGTTTGGGTGACCCGAATCGGTGCCCAACTGCACACCGCCGTCGTCGACCTTGTCCGCGACCTGTTGTGAGGAGGGATCGCTCGCGCAGGGACCGAGCAGGCTCAAGCCAACGGCGAAGATAAGACGCATCAGCAGAGTATAGCCCAGCTTGCGAAGCACGCACCGGTTGCTCTGAGCGCGGGGCTCGCGCATTCTAGCGGTCGGAGGAACTCGGGTGGCGGAGCCGCAGGAAGGTCAGCTGGTGACCAACAACATCCGTTTGCTCCGTCCGCTCGGCGCGGGCGGCATGGGAGCGGTGTGGCTCGCGGATCACCTCGCGCTGCACACGCAGGTCGTCGTCAAGTTCATCTCGGACGAGCTCGCCAAGAACGCCGACGCGCTCATGCGTTTCAAACGCGAAGCCGCCGCAGCCTCGCAGGTGAAGAGCCCGCACGTCGTGCAGACGCTCGATCATGGCATCCGCGACGACGGCGTGCCCTTCATCGTGATGGAGCACCTCGAGGGCCACGATCTCGCCGACCACATCGACGCGCACGGGAAGATGTCCAAGCAAGACGTCGTCGCAGTCGTCTCGCAGCTCTCACGAGCGCTAATGCGCGCACACGAGAAGAACATCATCCACCGCGACATCAAGCCGTCGAACGTGTTCTTGTGCGACGCGGGCGGCGGCGAGCTGTTCGTGAAGCTCCTTGATTTCGGCATCGCCAAGGGCGGCGCGATGCCCAAGCTCGACGAGAACACCAAGACGGGCGCGATGGTCGGCTCGCCGCATTACATGAGCCCCGAGCAAATCATCGGCGACAAGAACGTGGACTACAGGAGTGACCTATGGTCGCTCGGGGTCGTCGCGTTCGAGGCGATGACGGGTAGCAAACCGTTCGACGCGGACACGGTCGGCGGCCTCGCGCTCAAGATCCACAACACGCCGCTGCCGACGCCGTCATCGCTCGATGCGAGCATCCCGGCGAGCGTGGATGCGTGGTTCGAGCGGGCATGCGCACGCGACCCGAGCGGGCGCTTCGAGGGCGCCAAGGAGATGGCGGAGGCGCTGAGCGCCGCGTTCCTCGGCAGCACGCCCGCGCGGAGCATGGCTCCGTCTCCGCTGTCCGGCAGCGGCAATCGCGACATCGAGCTCGCGAAGACTGCGCTCGACAGTGAGCCGGCGAGCATGCGCTCCAATGAGTCGAGTGGGAGCACCGGAGTTGGAGTCGCCGCGCGCGTGCCGACACCGCAGAAGCGCCCACGGTGGTTGTTCCCCGCGATCGGCGGAGCGTTCTTGGTGCTGGTCGTCGTGGCGATCATCGAGCGCAGCAAGGTCCACACGGTCAGCGTCGCGGATGGGCACAAGGACAACGCCACTTCGGACGCCGTGCGAGTCACCCCGCCGATCCCCACAATGTCGGCGCTGCCCACGATCGCGACGAGCGCGTCCGTCGCGCCTTCCGCGAACGCGTCCGCCGCCCTGCCGCAACCTACGGCGCATTTGACCGCGAAGCCCACGGCCACCAAGACGGTGAACCCGGACGATGACATCAAGTAGGACCCTAGCCTCCGTCGTGCTGATCGCGGTCGCGCTCTCGAGCGTCGCGCACGCACAAAAAGAGCCGACGCCCGCGGACCTCGAGACTGCGCGCGAGCTCTACAAACAGGGTCGTGAGCTCGAGAAGAAGGGTGACCTCAAAGGGGCGCTCGAGAAGCTACTCGCAGCGCACGCGGTCGGTCGCACGCCGCTCACGGCGATCGAGCTCGCTCGCGTCGAGGTGCAGCTCGGGCTGGTGGTGGAGGCTCGCGAGGCGTGCCTCGGCGTCGCGCGCATGCCGGTCGCCGCCGACGAGAGCGTGCGAGCGACGGCGGCCCGCAAAGACGCCGCGAAGCTCGCCGAAGACTTGAAGGCGAAGGTCGCGACGGTCATTGTCCAGATCGCCAATGTGCAGGCGGGCGATCATGTCAACGTCTCGCTCGACGGCGTAGCGATCCCGGACGTCGCGCTGTCGGAGCCGCGCAAGGTCAACCCAGGCACGCACCTTCTGCTCGCTCACGTCGACGGCGGCGCTGAGGTGCAGTGCAGCGTCGAGTGCGGCTATTCGTGAGTCAGGGCGTCGTCTGCGTCAGTGCGCCGAGGTAGTCGCGCTTGCCGAGGTTCACGCCGTTGTGGCGGAGCAGGGCGTAGACCGCGTTGAGGTGGAAATAGAAGTTCGGCAGCGCGTGCTCG
>JANYHY010000198.1 GCA_025362165.1 Myxococcales bacterium
CGCCATCTTCGTCGAAGCGGCGCCCCATCGTCGAGACCGCGAGCGCGACCGGAACGAGCGCAAGCCCCGTCACGCCGACGACGATGAGGCTCGACCAACCCGGCGCCAGCGCGGCGATCGATGATGGCGTGAAGAAGATACCTACGCCGACGATCCCATTGATGCCGAGCGCGAGCAGCGACCAAAGCCCGAGCGGGCGCTGCTTCTCTTTGTTCTCCATGTCGCGGGGACAGTACCAATGCCGTCAGTTTTTGCACACGCGAGTCGCCGAACAGCCCATAATTCGTCGGCACGGAGCGTGGAGCGCTTATTGCTTTTTACCTGATGAGGAGCTCGATGAAACTAGGTCTGATCAGCGCTTCGCTCCTTGTCTCGGCTTGCGTAGTCGCGTGCGGTGGCTCGATCGAGAGCACGACGACTGACGGCGGCGCAGACGCGAATCAGTTCACGCCAGACGGCGGCCGCAAGGACGTGTCGCAACCCGACACGAGCGTCGTAGAAGCTGGGCCGTTCGCGCCCGCTCCGCATCCCCCCGCGCCGCAAGTGGAGAACTATGGAGGGAGCGTGATGGCCTCGCCGAAGATCCTCCCGGTCTTCTTCGCGGGTGACGGCGTCATGCAAAAACAGATAGAGACGTTCTTGGCGGCGCTCACTCCATCCACTTATTGGACCGACACCACGAGCGAGTATGGCGTCGGCAAGCCCACCGTCCTGCCAACGGTCGTCACCACGGACGCGCCTCCCCAGACAGACGACGCCGCGCAGCTCTGGCTCGCCAACATGACGGACGGCACGCACATGGGCTGGCCCAAGCCGGACGCGAATACTCTCTACGCGATCTTCTTGCCTGACAACGCGGTGATCACGATTCCGCAATATGGACAGAGCTGCACCAGCTTTGGCGGATATCACTATGAGGCGACTGGCAAGAACAATGAGTCGATCGTCTACGCCGTGATGCCGCGCTGCAAGAGCTTCGGCCAGTACAAAGGGCTGGACGCGCTCACCGGCACCACGAGTCACGAGCTCGTCGAGGCCGTGACCGATCCAAAGGCGGTCAGCGATCCCGCTTTCGCCGTCCCGGATAAAGACCATTACATTTGGGCGCTCGTGCCGCTGGGCGAGGTCGGCGACATGTGCACGTACGAGCCGCAGAGCTTTCAGCGATTGCTCGGAGGGACGTACGTCGTGCAGCGCACGTGGTCGAACGCGGCTGCAAAGGCAGGCAACGATCCCTGCGTGCCTCACCTGACCGATCCCTATTTCAATAGCGTCCCGGTGCTGAGCGAGAACGTCACGATCAACTTCGGTCAGGGCGGCCAGGCGCAGACCAAAGGCGTGAAGATCCCCGTAGGCACGAGCAAGACGATCGAGATCGATCTCTTCAGCGACGCGCCGACGACGGACTGGACCGTACAAGCCGAAGACGTGCACTCACTCTTCTACGGCGGCCAGCCCGAGCTGACGTTCACCTGGGACACTCAAACGGGCAACAACGGCAACAAGTTGAACCTCACGATCACTCACGAGGCCAAAGGGCAATACAACGGCAGTGAGTTCATCCTCTACTCACAAAAGGGCCTAAAAGTCGCCAATCTGTGGTTCGGGTTCGTCTCGAATTAACAAGACGGATTCACTCGAGCGCGGCCATAGTTGGATATGCGCATTTGGAGCTAGCGAAGCCAATATTGGCGACTTGCGGCGATCCCGCTCGTGTTGCTCTCGGTGTTGCTCTGCGGATGCGGGGCGGTCGCGCCGGCGTGACCATCAAGCTCCGTATCGTCGTCGCGAGCTGATCGCGCTACCTTCGGCGAGTCGCGGCATCCAATGGGTGCCACTCGTCTTCGGAGGTTCTCATGGAACATGTTCAGCTCGGTCGCGCAGGCGTTCGCGTCAGTCGTCTTTGTCTCGGCACGATGAACTTTGGGCCGGAGACCACCGAGCCTGACTCCTTCGCGATCATGGATCGCGCGCTCGAGGCGGGTATCAACTTCTTCGACACGGCGAACGTCTACGGACAGAAATTCGAGAACTGGGGCCAACTGCCGAAAGAGGGCCGCACCGAGCAAATCATCGGTCGTTGGCTCGCCCAAGGCGGCCGACGCGACAAGATCGTGCTCGCGACCAAGGTGTATGGCGCGATGGTCGAGGGACCCAACGGCGGCAAGCTCTCCGCCTATCACGTGCGGCGCGCCGTGGAGGACAGCCTCAAGCGACTCCAGACGGACCACATCGATCTGTATCAAATGCACCACGTCGATCGCACGACGAGCTGGGATGAAATATGGGGAGTGATGGAGCGCCTCGTCCAGGAGGGCAAAATCACGTATGTCGGCAGCTCCAACTTCGCTGGGTGGCACATCGCGCAGGCTAGTGAGCTCGCCAAGCAGAGACACTTTCTCGGTCTCGTCTCGGAGCAAAGCCTTTATCACCTCAACGCGCGCACGCTCGAGCTCGAGGTGCTGCCTGCGTGTCGCCATTATGGATTAGGGGTATTGCCTTGGAGCCCGCTCGGCGGCGGATTGCTCGGCGGCGTCTTGAAGAAGACGGACGGCGGGCGGCGCGCGAAGCCCTTCGTCCAGCAAAAGATAGAGGCCAGTCGGACCAAACTAGAGGCCTACGAGAAGCTCTGCGCCGAGCTAGAGAAGGATCCTGGAGACGTCGCGCTCGCTTGGCTGTTGCACCAACCCGGCGTGACCGCGCCCATCATCGGACCGCGCACGATGGAACAACTGACTGGCAACTTGCGCGCGACCGAGCTGAAGTTGGATGAAGCCACATTGAAGAAGCTCGACGTGATCTTCCCCGGTCCCGGCGGAACAGCACCAGAGGCCTATGCTTGGTAGAAACTAGCGCGTGCGCGGGACCTTGATCCCCGAGGACATCAACAGGCGAGTCACTCTGAAGCGTTGACCTCTGAACGGCTCTAGGAGCTCCACCATGCGCTCGTCCGAGCCGCGCGGCTCTTGCGCGAGCGCCCAGGTCACGACGTGCGGCAAGTGAAGATCTCCGATGACCACAGCGTCGGGATCGCCCATCGCGAAGCCCATCACGTTGCCGATCGTCCACGGACCGGTGCCCTGGATCGACTCGAGGATCTTCACGAGCAACGGCGACGACCAAAAGTCTCTGCGCGCGACGATCGCACGAGCCAACGCGACCATCGCGCGTGACCGCTTGGGATCAATCTCGAGCTGCTCCAACTGCCAAGTAGGCATCTTCGCGACGAACGAAGCTGGAGGAAATACTGCGAGCCCGTCGGACTCTCGACCGTAGCGCTCGGCGACTCGACGGAACTGACGCATCGCCTCTTCAACGGTCACTCGCTGGCCCAAGACAGTCTGCATCGCGATATCGAACTTCCACGGGGCGCTCATGATCCGGAGGCCTCGGCGGGATCGATGCAACTTGGCAATCAGCGCATGATCTGGCGCAAAAGAGCCGCTTCCGTCGTCGCGCTCGAGAGAGGCTTCTATGGCTGCGCGCGTCGGGTCGGCGGCGGCTCCGCTGACGGTGAGCTCCAGCGGCGATCTACCGTCTGAGTAGATCTCGACGACGGTCGCGCCCTCGTCGGTCGCGAAGGCCTTCTTGAAGTAGCCTTTGGCGAGGGTCGTAGTGACGTCGTACTT
>JANYHY010000203.1 GCA_025362165.1 Myxococcales bacterium
CTCCGCACCCACGCCCAGACGGCCGGGGTCTCGCTCACCGCCCAGCAGCCCTACAACAACATAGTCCGCGTCGCCCTCCAGGCCATGGCCGCGGTGCTCGGGGGGACGCAGTCGCTCCACACCAACTCGCTCGACGAGACCTACGCCCTGCCGACAGAGGACTCCGTCACGATCGCCCTTAGAACGCAGCAGATCATCGCAGAGGAGAGCGGCGTCGCCAACACGATCGATCCGCTCGGCGGCAGCTACTTCATCGAGGAGCTCACCACGCGCATGGAGCGCGAGGCGATGGAGATCATCACGCGCATCGACGACATGGGCGGAATCGTGAACGCGATCGAGAAGGGCTACCCGCAACGCGAGATCGCAGCGAGCGCCTACCGGTTCCAGCGACAGCTCGAGGCGGGCGAGCGCGTGATGGTCGGCCTCAACAAGTACGACAGCGCCAACACGGGCAATGACATCCCGCTCCTGCGGATCGACGAAGCAGTGGAGGCGCGCCAAGTCGCGAACCTCCGCGCCGTGAAGGCCTCTCGCGACGCCGCCAACGTCAAGGCGTGCCTCGACGCCGTACGCGCAGCCGCGGCCAGCAAAGAGAACTTGATGCCGCCGATCATCTTGGCTGCAAAAGCCTACTGCACCCAACAAGAGATCTGCGACGTCCTCCGCGAAGTCATGGGAACCTACACGGATCCCGCAGAGTTCTGATCAGACCTCCGATTTCTAATTTCCCCTCACCCCGCTACCTGTCGCGACGACCGGCAGCGGCGCGGTGCTTTTCCTTGGGACGCCGACCAAGACACCGCATCAAGCGATCGTAGAACCAACCTCACAAATCGGCGCCGAGTCGGCGGCACAAGGGAAAGTACTGCGACGTGCCGAGCCAAAGCCCTCCAACCGACAGGTACCTATTTCATTATCCCTTCCCACGCCTCCGCAATCTCCTGCGCAGTCCAAACCCCATCGCCCTCTTCCTTGAAGCGACCACTCGTCTCGGTGACCTTGAACGCATACATACGCGCCCCAGCGACCGCGAGCACATAGCCCGTCTTGTCAGCGCAGAGGTCGCTCACCAAGAAGAGCGCAGCCGGCGAGATGTGCGCAGGCGTGAGCGAGCTCGTGCCTTGGTACATCGGCAGATCCTCGGTCATGCGCGTCTTGGCGATCGGCGCGAGCGCGTTGACGGTGATTCGGTGCTTCTGCAGCTCGATGCTCATCGTGCGCGTCAGGCCGTAAATCCCAGCCTTTGCTGCCGCGTAGTTCGCCTGGCCGAAGTTGCCGAGCATCCCCGAGACGCTCGTCGTGTTCACGATGCGGCCGCCTTCGCCCTGCGCGGTGAGCTGCTTGGCCATTGCTTGACTCGTCAAGAACGTGCCCTTGAGGTGCA
Organism: Myxococcales bacterium; assembly: GCA_025362165.1. Taxonomy (GTDB): domain Bacteria; phylum Myxococcota_A; class Polyangia; order Polyangiales; family Polyangiaceae; genus JANYHY01. The sequence continues at coordinate 1,388 of JANYHY010000203.1, forward strand.
CGGCGATGACTGTGTCGAACATGGGCTCGTCCATCTTCAGGAACGTCTTGTCGCGCAGGATGCCGGCGTTATTGACCAGCAAGTCAGCGCGGCCGAAGGCCTGGATCGCGGACTGGATGATCGCTTGCGCGCCTTCGCTCGTCGCCACCGAATCGTGATTGGAGACCGCGGTACCGCCCGCTTCCTTGATCTCCGCGGCGACCTTCTCTGCAGCGCTCGCGTCGCTCCCGCTTCCGTCCCGTGTTCCGCCGACGTCATTGACGACGACCTTCGCGCCCTCTTTCGCGAAGAGCATCGCGTGAGAGCGTCCGATGCCCCCGCCTGCGCCAGTGATGATCGCGACCTTACCGTCTAGCAGTCCCATGGGGCATGGACTGCTAGCATGGAACGAATGCGCAGAACGTTCTCGGTCTCTTGCTTCTCTGTGGTTGTCTTTGGGCTCGTCTTGTTCGCGTGCACGTCGGGCACCACAGCGAGCGCGCCTGATGCTTCGGCACCTCCGCCCGCTCAGGTCACGTTTCCGTCGAACATGCTCTGGGGCTCCGCGACGGCTGGATTTCAGGTCGAAAAGGGCAACAAGACGAGCGACTGGGGACACTGGGTCACCATGGCCGGCAAGATCAAGAACGGCGATCAGCCCGACGTGAAAGGCCCAGACGCGCTCGCGCACATGGATGAGGACATCGCGCTGCTCAAGGCGACCGGGCAGAACGCGTATCGATTCTCGATCGAGTGGAATCGAATGTATCCTACACGCGTCTCTTTCGACACTGACGTGCCAGATGCGACGGCGGTCACTGCCTACACGACGCTTCTGGCGAAGCTCAAGGCCGCGGGCATCACGCCGCTGGTGACGCTGCAACACTTCGCGCTCCCCGACTGGTTGAGCGACGTGACCAAACCCAACGACCCGCAAGGCTGGGAGCGCCCAGACGCGATCGCTTCCTACACGACTTGGTGCACGCGCGCGGCCACCCGCTTCGGCGGCGATATTGACTGGTGGGTCACCATCAACGAGCCGTTCAACCTCGTCTTGGGTGGGTACGTCCAAGGCAGCTTCCCGCCGGGCCTGATTTTAGCCATGGATCGCGCTTTCGCCGTCGCCAAGACGGAGGTGCGCGCGCACGCTGCGTGCTTCGATGCGATCCACGCCGCAGACACGAAAGACGCGGACGGCGACGGCAAGGCCGCGCTCGTGAGCTACGCGGCGCACCTCCGCACGTTCCACCCTTACGAGGAGGGCAACGCAGACGATCAAGCGGTCGCGGACCGGGTTCGCTATCTGTGGAACGACTGGTTCTTGAACGCGGTCACCAAGGGTGACTACGACGACGACCTCGACGGCAAGCTCGACGGTCCCAAGGACAAGACCGCGGATCCGACGCTCAAGGGCCGCATGGATTGGATCGGAGTGAACTATTACTCGGACACTCTGTTGAGCGCGACGCGTGGCGTGAAGATCCCCATCATCAACGCCGCCGTGTTTCAGGACAACCTACCGACGCCTCGCGCGAAGACGGACTTTGCGTGGGACATCTATCCAGAGGGTCTCGGCACTGTGTTGGACGAGGTGAAGCCATACGGTCTCCCAGTGATCGTCACCGAGAACGGAGTCGCCGACGGCAAGGACGTGATGCGCGCGCGCTTCATCGCCGAGCACCTCTACCAACTCGGCTGGGCCAAGCAGCGAGGCGTGGACGTTCGCGGGTACATCCACTGGGCGTTGATCGACAACTTCGAATGGGCGAGCGGCTACTGCCCGAAATTCGGCCTCGCTTCGTTCGATCCCACGACCGGCGCACGCACACTCCGCAAAAGCGCAGACACCTACAAGACCATCATCGCCTCCGGCAGCGTGAAGAAGTCCGACCTCGACGCCCTCCCGCCCTACGGCGCCCCGACGACTTGCCAGTGACCCAGTTGTAAGCATGCTTACAATCCACCCTCCCGGTCGGACGATTCCTCTTTCCTCCCCCGCCACCTGTCGAGACGACCGGCAGCGGCGCGGTGCTTTTCCTTGGGACGCCGACACAACCCATCACAAGCGATCATAGAAACGACCCGACACCGAGAAGCAAGTCGGCGGCCCAAGGGAAAGTACTGCGACGTGCCGAGCCAAACCCTCCCCACCGACAGGTGCCCCCACCCCCAGCTTGACGTGCCGCGCGCGGCGCTGCTACCAACGTCCAGGCTAACTGAATCATGATTCAGTCACTGGAGGCATACAGCGATGGGCGAAGTCGACATCAAGAAGCTCTTCAACGAGACCCTACCCGCTGGGCTCGCGAAGAACCCCGAGGACGCGAAGACGATCGGCGCCAAATACCAGATGAACATCACCGGCGAGGGTGAGTGGTTCATCGACGTGTCGGCGACTGGCCCGTCGTGCAAGCCCGGCAACGAAGCCGCCGACTGCACGATCACAATCAGCGCGGAGGACTTCCAGAAGATGATGGAGAACCCGCAGCAGAACGGGATGCAGCTCTTCTTCGCGGGCAAACTCAAGGTCGGCGGCAACCCGACGCTCGCGATGAAGCTCCAAAAGCTCTTCAGCTACAGCGCGAGCTGAAGCTCACGCGAGGATCTCGCGAGTCTCTGTCGCGCCCGGTTCGCCGGAGACAGCGTGAGAGAGCGCGAGCAACACGACAAGCGCGGTGCGGTAGACGAGATCGACGTCCTCGACGTCAGGCGGCTCACCCGTCTGGACGTCGAGCGCGGCGTCTACGTGCTCGTGGATGAACGCGACGGCGTCGGGCTGCTCCTTCGCGATGACGTCCTCGACGCTCGCGGGATCGTGCGCCCGCTCTGCACGGAGCTCCTCTTCCAGACGAAGCGCGATCTCCACGGCTTCCACCTCTTCGATGAGGGCGGTGCGCAAGCGCTCGCCGAACCTCCGCTCGAACGCGAGCCAGATCGAAATCGACAGGAAATAGCCTAGCGCGAGCGCTGTCTCGTCCAGAGGCCGCGCGAGCACGAGGCTCACGCGCTCTGCGAGGTGCGGCTGCGTGCGCTCGAAGCGATCGAACGCGTGATCCAACGTGGTGTCCTCTTCCTCACCGGCGAGGCGCGACTCGATCTCTCCGAGCGTGCGTGCGTCGATGACCGCATACGCAGGGATGGGTCGTATCGCGGCGCCTTGAGACCACACGGTTCGAGGTTTACCACGGCCAAACGTGATCTCAGCGATCGCGCGCGCGAGACGACGGACGAACGAGCGATGAGCTCCACACGAGCGCCACCACGGTGACCGCGAGCGCGAGCAGTACTGCGCGCCCGAGAGGAGCGTCGGCGATGGACACGGCGCCGAACCCACCATGGAATTGAGCGTACGTGGCGCTCACCGCGAGCCTATTTTCTGCCACGATCACGAGCAGCGAAGCCATCAGCAGCGGAGTCGCCAAGAGCGCGATGACGACTGGCGCTTTGCGAGTGATGGCGAACGGCGCAGCGACGGCATGACCCAAAGCCACCACCAGCACGCATGCGAGCGAGAGCGCGAGATCGACCGCGGAGGGAATGGACTTTGCGGACACGAAGTAGAGGTACGCCCAATCGCCGTGGAAGGTCGCGAAGTAGAACGCTTGAGGCGCGAGGACGAATGCGCCGAACGCGAGCGCGACTTGAGCCGAGCGGGTCCAGAGCGGCGACCCCTCGTGCTTGGTGAGTTCCACGCGCGCGAGCCAAGCAAGCGCGACGCCGACGGGCAGCGCGAGCAAGAGCGTGAACGGCATCGGCACGGGTCGGTTGTACAAGGATCGCTCGATTCGAGCTATATCGAGCGCGTGAACGAAACACGTCTCCGCGAGCTCTTGCAGCGACTGTCGTTGGGCGAGGCATCCGTCGATGAGGCGGTCGTCGCGCTACGCGATCTGCCGTACTCCGATCTCGGCTACGCGAACGTCGATCATCATCGCGCGATCCGCCAGGGCGTGAGCGAGGTCATCCTCGGGCAGGGCAAGACACCCGAACAGATCGTCGGCATCTCGACCGAGTTGGCCAAACACGGCCACAACGTCCTCGTCACGCGCATCGCTCCCGACGCAGCCGCGGCGTTGCTCACGGCGTTTCCTTCTGCCAAGCACGACGTGCTCGGGCGCACGATCGCCATCGAAGTGACGCCGATCCCAGCGCTGGACGTGGCGCCCGCGCTGCTCGTCTCTGCGGGCACGAGCGATCTGCCGGTCGTGATGGAGTGCTCGGAGACCCTGCGCGTTTTGGGCGTTCCGCACGAGCGTCTGTTCGATGTCGGCGTCGCTGGCATCCATCGCATCTTGAATCGCCGCGACTTGCTCGAGCGCTCGTCGCTCGCGATCGTGGTCGCAGGGATGGAAGGTGCGCTCGCGAGCGTCGTCGGCGGGCTCGTCGACATCCCAGTGATCGCGGTGCCCACGTCCGTCGGTTATGGAGCCGCGTTCGCAGGCGTCGCCGCGCTGTTGGGCATGCTCACGAGCTGCGCTTCGGGCATCACTGTCGTCAACATCGACAATGGATTCGGCGCGGCGTTCGCGGCCGCGCGGATCTTGAGGGCGCACGCAAAGGCCAAGGCGCGCTGATGGGACACGAAGACGGCGAACACGAGCACGGGCATGCGCACCACCAAGTGACGACACGCGCGGATCTTCCCGCGGGCGCTGGCGTGGGGAAGTTGCTGTTCTTGGACGCGCCGAGCGGGCTCGCGGGAGACATGATCATCGCCTCGCTCGTCGATCTCGGCGTTCCCCAGCGCGTGATCGAAGAGACCGTCGGAACCCTTCCGATCAAGGGCTTTCATCTGCACTTTGGGACGCGCACGCGCAGCGGCGTCGTCGCCACGCACTTCGGCGTGCACGTGGACGACACGCAGCCGGAGCGGACGTTCGCGCAAGTGCGATCGATGCTCGAGCAGTCGACGCTGTCCGCCGCAGTGCGCGCCCGCTCGCTCTACGTGTTCAAAAAGCTCGCGGAGAGCGAGTCCAAGGTGCACCGGATGTCGATCGACGACGTTCACTTCCACGAGGTCGGCGCGATCGACGCGATCGTCGACGTGGTGGGGGCTTCCGCCGCGATCGAATGGCTCGGCGCCGAGGTGAGAGTCTCGCCGCTGCCCATGGGACGCGGCTTCGTCAAAGCTCGACACGGCGTGCTGCCGCTGCCTCCGCCTGCAGTCGTCGAGTGCCTCAAGGGCTTCGACACGTACGATGCGAACCTGGAGTTCGAGCTCGTCACACCCACCGGAGCGGCGATCGTCGCGGGCTGCGCGAAGAAGAGCGAGCGCTGGCCGAGCATGTCTCCCATCGCCGTGGGCTGGGGAGCGGGCACCGCAGAGCTCGCGGATCGCCCTAATTTACTGCGCGCCGTGCTCGGACGACCAATACATGATGAGTCAACCGATACACACGCCGTGATCGAGGCGAACCTCGACGACGTCACGGGAGAGATAGCCGCGATGGCGATCGAGTCGCTCATGGAGCAAGGCGCGCTTGACGCGTGGTGCACGCCCATCACGATGAAGAAAGGGCGACCCGCGGTCACGCTCTCGGTGCTCGTGCCGATCGCGCGCGCGGATCATTTCGCGTTCTTGATGTTGCGAGAGACCACGAGCCTCGGCGTGCGGCGCTACTCGGTGTCTCGCGTGGAGCGTCCGCGACGTATGGTTGACGTGTCAACCAAGTATGGCGTCGTCCCGGTGAAGGTCTCCGAGGGACCGTTCGGATCGCCTCAAATCAAGCCGGAAATGGACGTCTGCGCCAAGCTCGCCAAAGAGCACGACGTGCCCGTGCGGGAGATCATTCGCGCCGCGATCGTCGCCTACGGATGAGGAACGCGAGCGCCACCGCTGCGCCGATCGCACCGCGCGCGGGAGTCGACGACGTGATGAGCGAACAACCGCAACCGGCAGTCACGGGTCCCTCGCTTCCAGGGTCAAAGCCGGCTTCGGGAAAGCCGCCGTCTGGTGGCGGCGGCGGTGGTGGGGTCACGCAGGAGTGGTCGATGCATTTGTTGTCGCCTGGACCGCACTGCACGTCGAAGTTGCATCGCACGCAGTGACCGGCGAAGTCGTCGCCGCTGACATCGCAGACGTTGGGTGACGCGCAGTCTTTGTCGCTCGAGCATGGCTTGCAGGTCTTGGTCGCGAGATCACACACCGGGCTCGCGCCTGCGCAATCTTTGTTCGTCAGACAGCCGACGCACGTGTAGTTGGGATCGTCGCAGACGGGCTTCAACGTCTCGCGACAACCGTCTTGGTAGTCCGTGGTGCAGGGCACGCATTGCCCTTGTTTCGCGCCACCAATCGCGCAGGCCGGGTTCGCGCCGTTGCACGCGTTGCCGCTGTCGTATTTGTTGCAAGGCCTGCAGGCGGGTGGCTTCATGACGCCGTCGCAGATGGGGATCTCCGCGACGCAACCGTTCGCGAAGTTCGACCAGATCTTCTGGACGACGTAGCCGTCGATCGTCGCGCTCGTGCCTTCGCAGAGGTCGCCGTTCTCTGCGGACTCCCACGCGGTCGGTGCGACAGTGACCCACGCGAGCGGTCGCGCGCTCTTGACGACGGTGTTGGTCTCGATGAGCCCGACCTCCATGTCCGTCATCGCCTCAGCGAGCTCGTGCGAGTGGATGATCGTGGAGGTGTTGAAGCCGTAGCCGCAGTTCGGATGCACTCCGTAAGGCACGCTCATGCCGTTGTAGGTGAGCGTGAAGTGATACGCGCCGAACTGATTGCAAGAGGTGATGTTGACGAGACTGATCGAAATCCCCGCAGGGAAATCGATCATGTAAATCGAGTCGACGTTTCCGCCTTTGTCCACGCTGGGCTGCGGCAGCGCGTTCGCCTTCAGCTGCGCGATGAGCTCGTCTTGGATCTCTTGATCGGTGATCGCCTTCTTCTGGTTGATCGGCGTGATCGTCGAGAGGCCCACGTAGCTGCCGCGGCCGATGTGCTGCTCGGAGCCGAGGAGGTTGTCGACGAGGCCCATCTTGCCGAGCGTGTCGTACTCGCTCATCCAGTCCATGAAGCGGCTCTTGGTGACCGTCGTGTAGAAGCCGCCGAGCTTGCCCATGTACATCGAATCGACGCCGCTGCCCCAAGCGACCGCGACGACCTTGACGTTCGAGATCACGCGACCGCCGTAGTACTGGAGCTTGTCCATCGGCCCGAAGGGCTTGAGGGGTGTGGTCGGGAGCTCGCCGTTCTCCAATCGAAAGACGTTGGGCGCGTGATCTGCAGCCGAGGCGACGCTCGACACGCAGATCACCGCTCCAGCCAACGCGGGGCCCAACCTCGGCATGGGTGGCATTGTCCCAGCGATTGGGCCCTTCGGAAAGCCCGATTCCTCTCGCTCGTGTCGAGTAGGCGAACCTATAGAGAAGCGTTGCAGCGATCGGCCACGCTTCGATATGCTCCTGCCCGCGCGCGCCCTTACGTCGCGCGCGGAAGGCTAACGGTTCTTGATGAGCGCATGTCCGCAATGCAGCACGCCTGCCAAGGCGACTGACAAGTTCTGCAACTCGTGCGGCTTTCTGCTGACCCCCGCGGGTCCCGCACCGGGTGGATTCGGCGCGCCACCGGCGCAGCATGGAGGATACGGAGCACCGCCGCCGCAACCGCCACCCGGAGGATACGGAGCACCGCCGCCGCAACCCGGAGGCTTCGGAGCGCCTCCGCCGCAACCCGGAGGCTTCGGAGCGCCTCCGCCGCAACCCGGAAGCTTCGGAGCGCCTCCGCAACAAGGAGGAGGATTCGGAGCGCCGCCGCCGCAACCCGGAGGCTTCGGAGCACCGCCGCCGCAACCTGGAGGGTTCGGAGCGCCTCCGCAACAAGGAGGAGGATTCGGAGCGCCTCCGCAACAAGGAGGATTCGGAGCACCACCTCCGCAGCCCGGAGGCTTCGGAGCACCACCGCCGCATCCCGGAGGCTTCGGAGCGCCGCCGCCG
>JANYHY010000213.1 GCA_025362165.1 Myxococcales bacterium
ACCCTCCAAGTTGGCCTTTTTGGCCGGCTCCACCACCTCCGCCGTCGCCACCGCTCGACGTCTGCAGAGTGCTGGATGGCAAGCGGACGAGCGAGTTGATCGCGAAGACGCCGAAGCTCCCTCCGCCGCCACCACCGCCGCCTCCCTTGTGCCCGCTGCAACCGCCGCAGCCTCCCCCGCCGGCTTGCCACTCGGGACCGTTTGGCATGTAGACCCCGCCGCCGCCGCCTCCCTGACTTGGTGTGCCTTCCACACCATCACCGCCGCGATCGGGAGCCCAGCCGTTGGCGCTCAAGACTCCGAGCGTCTTGGCGGGCATGCCTGGTGATCCGGAGACCGCAGACGCGCCGCCGAGCCCATCACCGCCAGCATTGCACGGGGGACCGTTGAAGCCTGGCGCGCCGCTCATCGCAGGCGCGTTTGGAATGAACGGCAAGCCGCCACCAGCGACTGTCATGTTGAACGCGGAGGCGCCCTCGCCCCCGGTCGACGTGAGCGAGCCGCACTGGCACACGCGCGCTGCGGCCTTGGTCGTGTTCGTTCCGCTGTTGCCAGTGGCCGCGACGCCGGGATCGGTCGCGTCCGTCGAGCCTGCAGCGCTAGCGGCACCTTTGCCCGCGTGGAGCGCGCAGCGGCGGAAGGTCATCGCGGGAGTGCCGTTGCCGAGCGCGACGACGCTCGAGTCGCCGGGGTTCGCGCCATCGGCTGCGTCGAGCTCCATGTCTTCGACCGCGATCGAGACGCCGTTTGAGCGAAGGACAACGACGCTCTTGGTGTTCGTGAGCACGACTTTGCTGCCGTCGTGCGCCCACGAAGCGCAAGAGAAGCCGCCGTGCAGGACGACTCCGTCCGTGGGCAAGCCACCGATCACGAGCGCCTCGTCGTACTTGCCTTCGCACACGAACACGTTCTTCTTGCCCGATTTCGCCGCGGCTATTGCTTGCTGGATAGTCTTGAAAGGCGAGGCCTTCGTGCCGTCTCCGGACTTCGAGCCGTCCACGAAGACTCCGCCCGAGTCGTTCACGTCGCAGCCGCCGTCCTTCGCGGGTTTGTTCGCGTCGCAGCCGCCGCCGTACACGTCTGGGGCGTCCGTGTGTCCTCCGCCGACGCAAGTCGCGCACGTGTTCTGATCCTCGGTGCAAGCGAGGACCGCGAAGCCCGATGCGACGAAGGCGAACGCGAAGAGTCTCATAGGGTCGCAGATCTTAGCGCAGCTCGCGTTGACGCCAACCCCTTGTATCCTTCACGATTCGCAGGTGAAGACGATCGACGAGACATCGCGCGGCGCGTGGATAGTCCAAGAGCATTCGCTGCGAGTGCTCGAGAGCGTAGTGCGCGCGTGCGAGGCGGATGGTGTCGCGGTGCTGCCCGTGAAGGGCATCCTCTCTGCGCGAACGCTCTATGCCGACGTCGCTGAGCGCGTGATCTCGGACGTCGACGTGCGCGTGCGCAGAGGAGACGTCCAGCGCGTCGAGCGGATCGCGCGACGTGAAGGATGGACCGTCGTGAGTCGTATGCGAGCCTACGACAACCTCGTGCTCCGCGTGGACGGACGCTTCGTCGACGTGGAGGCGCACGTCGGTCCGCCTGGTGTATGCGCGCTTACGATCGACACGATGATGTCGCGCGCGTCGCACGAACGGCGCACCTTCGGCTTCCCTGCGCTCGTGGCCGATCCTCACGATCATGCCGTGCTTTTGCTGGTGAACGCGTTCAAGGACCACATGGCCACCGCGATGAGTTGGGCGATCGACGATCTCGTCCGCGTGATCCGCGCGCCTTGGTTCGACGAGTCGATCTTGCTCGCGCGCTCCCGCGCAGCCAAAGTCGAGACCATCGTTTGGATCGTCGCCGAGTGGATGTCGCGCTTCATGTCCGACGAAGCGTGGGGCGCCCTCCGCGATCGCATGGGTCCGCCTCGGCGCGCCGCGTTCGCTTCTGCTCACCTGTGGCTCGAGTCTCACAAGCGCGAGCTCCCGCTGCGAGTGCTGTCGCGCTTGGCGAGCGATCACCCGAGACTGTGGCTGTCCGCGGCCGGTCACCTCACTGCTTGGCAGATGGAGGTCTGGTGGTCGCAGCTCGGGCCGAGACCATGGAGGCGCGGGGTCACCTCGCCGCCTCGCCGCCGTTGAACGTGCGTCGCTGTGGTACCTTGGGCCCGCCGGATCATGAACAGCTCGCCGCCGCCCCGCATCCAATCGAACAAGAAGATGCGAAACGTCTTTCTGACCTACCGCCGTGTCTTCGTGATCGCGGCGCACCTCGCCATGTGGACGGCGTCGCTCTATGGGGCGTTCTTGCTGCGCTTCGAGTTCTCGATCCCTTCGCTGTACTTGCACAACATCGCTCGCTGGCTCGTGCTGCTGCTCATCGTGCGGAGCGCCGTGCACCTGACGTTCGGCCTATTTCACGGCCTCTGGCGCTACTCCAGCTCGCGCGACCTCATCGCCCTCGTGAAGGCCTCGGTCGTCTCTACGGCGATGTTCGCGCTCGCGGTCTTCTTCACG
>JANYHY010000281.1 GCA_025362165.1 Myxococcales bacterium
TCCCGCCGCGGCCGAGGCTCGCGAACAGGTGGTACTTCCCGACCGCCATCGTAGGCACCGCTTCTGGCGCGCGTTCTCTCTCCATGAGGCCGGGCCGAGGCTCCTCCCCCGTAAACGGAAAGCGTACCGGGCGCCATTTCATCCGGTCAATGCCGGACGCCCAGACGGCAGGGCTTTGTGGGACGTCCTGCGGCAAGGTCGGTCGCGCGCGACGCGAGTCGCGAGACGCGAATGGAGGAAAACGCTAGCGTTTGCCGCATGCCCGAGCAGCCGCGCAAGCGCGTTTCGTGGGACGAGTACTTCATGAACATCGCGCGCGAGGTCTCGACGCGCTCCACGTGCGATCGCAAGCACGTCGGCGCGGTCGTCGTGCGCGACAAGATCATCCTCGCCACGGGCTACAACGGCTCGATCCGCGGCTTGCCTCACTGCGACGAGGTCGGTCACTTGATGGAAGAGGGACACTGCGTGCGCACTGTGCACGCGGAGGCCAACGCGATCGTTCAGGCCGCCAAGAGCGGCGTGCGCATCGACGCCGCGGGCATCTACGTCACCGCCTCTCCGTGCTGGAACTGCTTTCGTTTGATCGCGAACTCCGGCCTGAAGCGCATCGTCTTCGGCGAGTTCTATCGCGACCCGAAGATCTTCGAGATGTCGCAAGCGCTCGGGCTAGAGCTCGTCGATCTCTCCAAGAAGTGACATGATCGTAGCCGTCATCAGCGGTGGGCCATCCGCCGAGGCCGAGGTGAGCCGGGCGTCTGCGCGAGGCGTCGCAGAGGCGCTGCGCACGGCTGGACATCAGACGATCGAGCTGGAGCTGGATCGATCGCTCGGAGCCAGGCTCGCGAACGAGCGTTACGACGTCGTGTTCCCCGTCGCGCACGGAGCGGTCGGAGAGGACGGCTCGCTGCAAGGAATGCTGGAGGTCTTCTCCCTCGCGTATGTCGGCTCTGGCGTGCTCGCGAGCGCGCTCGCGATGGACAAGCCGGTCGCCAAGAAGCTGTTCGCCGCAGCCGGGCTCCCTCTTGCGAGAGGCATCGCGATGGAGTCATCGCAAGGCGACGCAGCGGTGCGCGTGCTCCGCGAGCTCGGCGATTGTGTGGTGGTCAAGCCGGCGGCGGGAGGATCCGCGATCGCGGTCGCGAGGCTGGAACATGCCTCGATCGAAGCGATCCACCGAGCGCTCGAGGAGATCTGGAGCACAGGACAGATCGCGCTCGTCGAGCAGCTCGTGCAAGGCAGAGAGGTCACCTGCTCGGTGCTCGAGGACGAACGCGGAGCACGAGCTCTCGCCGCGACCGAGATCCATTCTCCTAAAGATGCATTCTACACCTATGAAGCGCGCTACGCGCCTGGGCGCAGCGTGCACGAGTGTCCGGCGAAGCTCGGCGATGCGCTCACCGCGCGCGTTCACGAGCTCGCGATCGCCGCGCACGTCACGCTCGGTTGCCGTGATCTCTCGCGCGTCGACTTTGTCGTGAGCGACCAGGTCACCCTCCTCGAAGTGAACACGATGCCAGGCTTCACCAAGACCAGCTTGTTCCCCGAAGCAGCCGCCGCGGCAGGCCTCTCGTTCCCTGCCCTCTGCGACGGGTTGGTCCGTCGGGCTCACGCGCGAGGCACGCCGATGAGAGCAATTCCGCTCCCGCTACCCGAATAGCCCTTTTTTCCAGCAAGGCGGAAGATCGTCCAAACTTTCGGCGACCTGGACGGTCTGTCCCTCTGGACACTGGCGATGGGGGGCTCATCCTTAAACAACATGGCGCGTGACTCCCTCTTCGGCGGGCGCATCGTCTGGACAGGTCGTCCGGAGCGGGTGTCGCTTCCACCGATGGCGCGCGCTATCGCAGCATGCGCTGCGGTGATGGCCGTCGTGTCGGTGTTGTTCGCTGTCGTGGTCGCGCGGGCGATTCACGCTCAGGTCGGCGGGATGCTCACGTTCGGCGCGTGGTGCGCCACGCTCGCTCTCGCCGCGTGGCGAGTGCCCCTCTGGTGGTTGTCGTCGATGAGCTACAGCATCACGGACAACCAAGTGATCGTCCGCCGCGGCCGCATGCGCCGCACCATCGCGCGCGACACGATCAGCTACGCGCGCATCGCGTGGGGCGAAGGTGACGTCGGCGATCTCACGCTCGTTCGCGCGGTGCCCACCGGCGCTCTTCGACGAACACTGAGCGTCACGCTCTTCGGCGTCCGCGCCCCAGATCGCGTGTGGGCGATCGTCCGCGGCATCGAAGCGAGCCCTCCACTCGGTGATGGCGACCGCGATCTCGCTCAGAGGCTGGACGCCGGAGAGCGCGTCATCTGGAGCGGCATCCCGAAGGCCTCCGCGTGGAGCGTGCGCCGCATCGCGTCCGCGGTCATCGCGTTCGTCCTCGCCCTCGCCGCGCTGCGAATGCTCACGCACGCGGTCCCTGCGATCGGCAAGATCCTGCACCAAGGCGCGATGTCGAACGAACTGTCAGCGCTCTTGATCGCGGGCGTAGCGCTCGCTGGCGCGATGCTCATCAGCGCGTCTGTGGGCGTCGGGTATTGGTCGATCGTCAGACCGCTGCGGCTCGTGCAACAGACGAGATACTTCGTGACTGACAAGCGCGTGCTCATTCGCCGCGGCAGAGAGGAGCTGCACCTCGAGCGCTCGCGCATCGCGTACGTCATCTCCGCGGACTACAAAGGCATGAGCGACGTCTTCCTCGTATTGGACGGCCCGCAAGCCAGAGCGCTGGCGCCGAGCGGAGCGTTCGACGAGCGCGCAGACACCGACACCTTGATGCCCGTCTTGAGCGCGATCGAAGACGCAGACACCGTGAGCGAGATCTTGCGAGCCGCTCCAGCGGTGTTTCCAGAAGCGGCTTAGCCACAACTGCCGACTCAGTTTACGACGCTGGCACTTCTCGTTGATTGGGGCGTTCTTCGCGGACACGCGTGATACGATCTGCGTTGATGGGCCGTCTTGTGACTGTAGGTGACGTGCTCGGCGGCAAGTACAGGATCGAGCGGTTGCTAGGTGCTGGCGGCGTGGGGTTGGTGGCCGAGGCAGTGCACCTCGAGCTCGGTCAGCGCGTCGCCATCAAAGTGCTGAAAGACGACGTCGAAGGAGATCTCAAAGAGCGATTCCTGCGCGAGGCTCGCGCCTCTGTGCGGCTCAAGAGCGAGCACGTGGTGCGCGTCACGGACGTCGGTCGCAGCGTGGATGGCGCGCCGTATATCGTGATGGAGCTGCTCGCGGGCGAAGATCTCGGACACATGCTCACGCGCGGACCGCTGACGGTCGAGTTCGCGGTCAGTCTCATCCTCCAAGCGTGCGAGGGCCTCGCCGAGGCGCACGCGCACGGGATCGTCCATCGCGATCTCAAGCCGCGCAATCTGTTCCTCACGCAGCGCGTGCACGGAGACCCGCTGCTCAAGGTGCTGGATTTCGGGATCGCGAAGACCTACGACCCCAACAGCAAGAGCAAGGAGCTCACGGCGACCGAGTCCGTGTTCGGCTCGCCGCAATACATGTCGCCAGAGCAGATGCGCGCGACACGCAACGTCGATGCGCGCGCCGACGTCTGGTCCCTCGGCGTCTGCCTCTACGAGCTGCTCACCGGCACGCTCCCGTTCGACGCTCCAACCGTCCCCTTGATCTGCGTGCAAGTTCTGACGACCGAGCCGCCGTCTCTGTTGGTGAAACGACCCGACGTACCGCCCGATCTATGGAACGTCATTCAGCGCTGTCTGTCGAAAGATCCCGACGCGCGCTGGAGTGACGTCGCACAGCTCGCCGGTGCGCTAGAGCCGTTCGCTCCGTCAGCGAGAGGAGCCACGCTTCGCGTCGGCGCCGTGCTTCGAACGCCGCCCATGCCGATGCCGGAGGCGTCGGGCCCGTTGCCGCAGCAAAGCGACTCGATTGGCGACACGCGCACTGCGCAATCGTTCGATACGGGTGGTGATCGTAAGACCAACGTTCGCACCACGGTCCTCGTGGTCGCGGCGGCTGCGATGGGCGTCATCGCGTTGGCCGCGGTCCTCTACGGTGCGCGCGTGTCGAGTGCGCCAACAACCACGACCTCGGTCGGTCAAGAGAGCGCGTCTGTTCGCAGTGATGCTCCGCTCTCTCCCGTGAAGGCGACAGCGACTGTGGCTCCTGCGGCTTCCACGCCAATCATCCCCACGCTTTATCTGAGCGTGGATGCAGGTCGTCCTACGACTCCAAAGCCACTGCAGGTGAAACCAACTCAGCCGCCACCTCCGCATCGCGCGGACGGGGGCAAGGATCCGAGCAGAGTATTTTGAAATCCACGGAGGTCGCATGCGAACGGTGACATGGTGTGGTGCGCTGACGGTGGGTCTCTTTGCGACGATCGCGCATGCGGAAGGGCCGGATCACGACAAGGCCGTAGCGACGTTCGACGAAGCGCGCGCGCTGATCGACGCCGGAAACTGCGAGGTGGCGCTTCCCAAGCTCGAAGACAGCATGCGCTACGAAGCGTCCGTGGGCGCGCTCTTGAGTCTCGCGGACTGTTGGCAGTCTCGCGATCCGCTGCGCGCATGGACCGATCTCCGAGAGGCCGAGCGGCTCGCTTATCTCAAACACGACGAGCGCTCTAAGATCGCGCATGATCGCGCCGCCGCGCTGGAGGCTCAGCTCGCCATCGTACGCGTCACTGTACCGCCTGCGATCCTCACCGAGCCAGGGCTCGAGCTGCGCGTCGATGGCGTGACGGTCGATCGCTATTTCTACCTCGAAGGCGTGCTCGCGATGAAGGCTGGACCCCACCTCATCGAAGCGAGCGTGCCTCACAAGAAGTGGGCGCAGCAGGTGGTCGCCCAACCGAGCGCGACGACCGCGGTGATCGTCCGCCTGGAGAACGAAGCGCCACCGCCTGTTGCACCCGTGACTCCTCACGTCGTCGATGCGCCGCGCGACTTCGGCGGACCGCAGAAAACAGCCGCGATCGTGCTCGGCGGTCTCGGCCTCGCGTCGCTTGTCGCGGGTGGCACGATGGGAGTCATCGCGCTCATGAAGAAGAGCGACATCAACAGCGCGTGTGGCGGTGCAGCGACCACGTGCAGGTCCGCACCAGGATCGCTCGACTCGCAGGTCGCCGAGCAACAGACGTTCACGCACCTCTCCACCGTGGCATTCGTGACCGGGGGTGTGTTGGCTGCGACTGGCTTCGTCTTGTATCTCACAGCGCCAAAGGGTCCTCGCGTCGCGGTCACGGCGAGCGCTACTTCGTTCTCGCTCTCAGGGAGGTGGTGACATGCGCACGCGATGGATATCGATCGCCGCGCTGTCGTGGAGCGCGTGGGGTTGCGAAGGTGTGGCTTCCGTCGACTTGCACTCTGCAGACGCAACTACGAGCGACGCGGACGGCTCGCAAGGACCGACCGATGGTGGTGCGCTGACAGTGACCGACGGCGCCGCAGTCGGCGAGGCCGGCAGTTGTGGATGCGAGGCGAGGGCGGGAGAAGGCTGCTGCCTCCAGAAGGGCGCTTCATTCTGCACGATCGCGGGCACTGCATGCACGAACGCGGGCGGCATCTTTCTAGGGTGTGCGGCGTCGAACTCGGAGAGCGGCGAGTGCTGCTGGAACGGAAGCCCCGGCGTCGGCGGCTCCACGGCCTATGCTGGCTCTTGTGGTGCGAGACCGCGATCGTGCACGACGACCGCAGACTGCCTCTCTGGCACATGCCAGCTGACGACCTGCGGCGGCCTAGTCCTAGGCGCGTGTGGAGTAGTCCCCGTCTGTCCGTGAAGAGTCCCCACGAAGCGCGAATAGGGTAGCGTGCGCTCGATGAGTCGCGCCGCCAGGTCGCCCGCATGGACCGAGACGTTGGTCGTTCCGCCGCAGTTTCAGGTCACGACTCTCGGGCCTCCAGTGCACGTGTGGACCTCTCAAGGTGGGGTGGAGGGGGCGCTGGTCCTCTTCGCGATAGCAGGCGTCCTGCTCGCGGGCGCCATCGTATTGGCTGTGGCGGTCAATCCGTTTGCTTGTATCGCACCCCTCATGGCCGGACCGATCGTCTTGGTCGCGGCGGTATCGGCCCATCGCCAGATGAGGGGCGGAGCCACTGGGGTCGTCGAGTACCAAGACGGCTTCGCCGCCCTCGTCGGCGCGCACGTCAGAGTGTTTCCGTGGACAGAGATCACGTCGATCACGTCGGACGTCACCGTGGAGAAAGGCGGGTCGATGCCGATCTACAAGGTATCGCAGAAGTCCGGCGAGACCGTCGTGCTCAACATGCGGATCTCCGAGGTCAATAAGGTCATCGGGACGGTCAAGCAGCACGTGCACGCGGTCCTACTCCCTCCGATGCAGACTGCTTATGACGGTGGGGAGACGCTCACGTTCGGAGCCGTGACGGTCAACCGTGAGGAGATCGCGAGCGCGGGACGCCGCATCGCATGGTCCGCCGTGAACAGCGTCCTCATCGAGAGGGGTGTCCTCGTCATCAAGCCGAAGGCTGGTGAGGGGCTGGAGGTCCGCGTGTCGCGTATCCCGAACGTGGAGCAGCTCGCCGCGCTCATCGGGGTCGATCTCTCCGAGTACATGCTCGCCGGGTGAAGCTCCGCGCTCAGCGTTTGTCGGAGCAGCATCGAAAGCCGATGTCGCTGTCAGCCGTGTTGCGGGAACCCGTTCGGTTGAACGCGCAGACCTGCAGGGACCCAGCTGGATCCGAGAAGCTTCCGCTGTGCCGTCCGCACTGGTCCGTGACGGCGCCGCCGTCTCCAACGCGTGTACACGAATCGAACCACTCATCTGCGTTGCCGACCATGTTGGCGATAGGTGGAACACCGCCGACGCATTTCGGAAGCAGCGCCGCAGGGAGCGGGCCAGCATCACGCTCCGGTCCGTTGCACGCGCTCGGATCATAGGTGCCACCATAGGAGTAGGCACCATTGCGCGCGCACGCCGTGAACCACGCGTCTTGGGGTTTACTGACCAATGCAGACTGAAGTGACCCCCCCGACACATTTCCACATAGGTACTTTCCCGCCCAGACGCAGTAATCGTGCGCATCGCACCAGTCGATCGACGTGATGGGGTAATCGTCGTGACCATTCGGCGGCGTGATGTCCGGTGCATGCGTGACCTTGAAGGAACACTCAGCGATGAGCGAGAGCGCGGGCTTGGTCGCAAGGAACTGCTTGTATTGAGCGACCGTCACCTCTGTGGAGTCGATGCAGTAGCTGCCCACCAGCACTGGCGTCGGACCCGCATCCCCGAAGCACTCAGCACCTGGGGTTGCGTCGCCTGCTGTTGCGTCAACGGTTGCGTCGCCTGCCGTTGCGTCAACGGTTGCGTCGCCTCCGACGGTAGCCGCATCACCCGCGAGGTCATCGAGGCTCGGAAACAGCCCACAGGAGCACAGTGCTAGGCAACCCACGAGGCGTCCTACATAAGGCAAATAGGGCGTGCCAAAGGCACCTCCGCTACGCCGAATGATGTCCGCCGAAGGCGGCATCAAAGTTCCTATACCCACAAACCATAGACCGAGAGGCGACGCGGTATGGGTCGTCCTCCCAGTTCCTAGTTTATTGGTATGACCTCTCAAAGCGTGACCACCGCCCCACCCCAAGTATACCCGCTCCCGAATGCAGCCAACAAAACATTTGATCCGCGCTTGCAGCGACCCTCGCGCCAGGCCTCACTCAACCCGAGGGGGATCGTTGCTGCGGTCGTGTTCCCATACTTCTCGATGTTGTGAACTGTCTTGCTGTCGGGGATACCAAGCTTGCCGCCGACGAACTGATTGATGCGCAGGTTCGCTTGATGCGGGACGAACAGATCGACTTGGTCGGTCGTCAGCCCGGCGTCCGCGAGCACCTCGCGCGACACCTCTGGCATCTTCTCGGTCGCCCAGCGGAACACTTGTTTTCCGTTCATGGCGGGGAAGTGTTTGCCCGCGTCTATCATCTCGTGACTCATGCGCGGGATGTGGTTGCTAGCAGGCGCTTCGAGCCAGAGGTCCTTTGCGCCAGAGCCGTCCGCGTGCAGACGTATGGACTTGATGCCCTGCCCTTCCTCTGTCGCGGGGCCGATGATCGCGGCGCCCGCTCCATCACCGAAGAGCACCGCGACATCTCGACCGCGATCGGTGAACTCCACCCCGGTGGAGTGGACTTCCGATCCCACGAGCAAGATGTTCTTGTAGGCACCCGCGCGCACCCACGCGTCCGCGATCGAGAGACCGTAAAGAAATCCGGAGCACTGGTTGCGCACGTCGAGCGCGGGAACACCGCGGATGCCGAGTTTGTCTCCTAGAAAGCAGCCGGAGCCAGGGAAATTGTGGTCGGGCGACAGCGTGGCGAAGATGATCATGTCGATGTCGGCGAGCGATTTGTTCGCTTGCTCGAGCGCCATCTTGGTCGCGTCGATGGCGAGATCGCTCGCGCCAATCCCGCTGTGCTCGATGTACCTGCGCTCCTTGATGCCCGTGCGTTGGATGATCCACTCGTCGCTCGTGGTCATCAGCTTGGAGAGATCGGCGTTCGTGACCACCTTGGTGGGGACATAGTGACCGACACCGAGGATCGCAGCGCGAGGAGTGCTCATCTCCTGCATTGCAGCATGTACGCGGCCGCGAGAGCACGATAAAAGGACAGCACCCGTGGTTCCGATCGGCACAGTCCTCAGCAACAAGTACCGGCTGCTCCGATTGTTGGGAGACGGCGGGATGGGCGCTGTCTACGAGGCGCAGCACGAGAAGCTCGGCACGCACGTCGCCGTGAAGATCTTGCACCAAGAGCTCACGCGGCGGCCGAACATCGTGGAGCGCTTCCTCCAAGAGGCGCGCGTGTCTGCGCAGATCAAGAGCCCTCACATCGTGCAGGTCACGGACGTCGATCAGACGCCGGACGGCATCGCGTACATCGTGATGGAGCTCTTGCAAGGCGAGCCGCTGAGCCGCGTGCTCGAGCGCGATCGCAAGCTGCCCGTCACGTCCGCATGCGACTACACGTCGCAGATCTTGGAAGCCCTCGAGGCCGCGCACGGGCTCGGCGTGGTTCACCGCGACTTGAAACCAGAGAACGTGTTCGTCACGACGCTCGCGGGCAAGCGGGTCTTGAAGCTCATCGACTTCGGCATCGCGAAGGTGAAGCGCGACGACCAGGCCGCGCGCGGGAACCTGACGATGGCAGGTGTGACGATGGGGACTGCCGAGTACATGGCGCCCGAACAGGCCTTCTCAGCAGACAAAGCGGACGTGCGCAGCGATCTGTATGCGGTGGGCGTGATGCTCTACGAGATGATCTCGGGCACCCGCCCCGTGATGGGGGACGACGCGCGCGTCATCGCGATGAAGGTCGAGCGCGGAGAGATCACTCCGCTCGTGCGCGTCGCGCCGGATGTTCCGCAGAAGATCGCCGGCCTCTGTCACCGCGCCATGGCGCCACGCCCCGAGATCCGGTTCCAGAGCGCCACCGAGATGCGCCTCGCCCTCGAGACCGCGCTCCAACAAGGACAATCGATCGTCGGCGCGCCCGCAGTCACCCCCGCACCCAGCGGCGAAGCAGACGCACCCCCTCCGACGACGCAGCGCACCGCTCCGCTGATGTTCACTGCATCGCCGCCTGTCGGCGCCACTCCCGTCGGCGGCGAACCGGCGCCGATGATGCCGCAGCTTCCACCTCCCGCGCCGATGACGACGACGCCTCCCGTGCGGCGTCGATCGCGCAACAACACGGGGATGTGGGCGCTGTTGATCGTCGGGCCGTTGTTGTTGGGCATAGGCATCGTCGTCGCGATCGCGGCGAGCAAACACGACGATCCTCACCCGCTGACTCCGCTCCCGCCGGTCACCAACACAGCGACCGCGGTGGATCCGACGGGGACGTCGGTGCCGAATGGAATCGATCCGCTCAAGCCGCTCAACAACACGCAGCCGCCGCTGCCGAACACCAACGGCACGGTCATCGTGCGACCGAGCGCTGACAGCGGCGCGGTGAACGTCTCGGACGGTGGAGTGATTGAAGCAGGCTCACTCAACAACAACCCATTCGGCCTGCCGAGCGGCCTCCCGAGCGGATTCACGCTGCCGCCGTTCGACGCAGGAGGGCTCTCGTTTCCTCCGATGCCTTCCGGGTTTCAAATCCCAGGGTTCGGTCAGCCTCCACCATGAAGGTCGCGACTGCGACGCATCAAGATTGCTCATCGCGGCGACACACGTGACTGTTCGGACTCGACAGTCCACTCCGTTGGCTCGACAATCGGTGCAATGCGGTACCTCGTAGTCGTCGGGATGATCGTCGCATGCGGGCCAAAGGAAGACTTCTCCGGCCACGTGGATTCCGTTCACTCCACGTCCGACTACGACTCTGCGCCCTCCACGTATGCACTGTCGAACTCCATCGTGCTCTCACGAGGGAGCCACACGTATTCGGCGGACTTCGACGCTGTGTACCGTGCGGTGAAAGGCGCGCTCGTCGTACTCAATTTCCCGATTGCCATAGAAGCGGACGGCGTGATCAAGACGGGTCCCAAGCGGATCTCCTCACAGACCACTGGAGAGGGGCGCGTCGCGTGGGGTCGGGTTCAAGAGAGCTACTCGACGGAGACCTTCGACCTCGCCTGGGTGGTTCATGTCGAGCGCGATGGTGATCGCACCCGCGTCGTCGCCGTGCCACGTGCATACTTCAATCAAGCCGAGCTCGCTCCACAACAGCCAAGTTGGAGCGACGCGTGGCTCGGGCCCAACTGGAGCGCGCTGTTCAACGAGATCAACGGCAACATCGGCGCTGCGTCGAAACACTGACGTCGCTAGCGCGTCGCTTTCACTTCGGCGAGTAGCAGGCCGATCCGTCTTCCGCGCAGCAGACGGTGTTCTGGAAGTCGCAGCACACTGTCGAGCCGTCATCTGCGGGCCCGCAGCCGAGACAGTCGATGAACTTCTCGCCTTCGTAACAGCTGCCCGTGGTCGCGCCGCCGAACTTCGCCTCTGAGTTGCAGTCGACCTGCCAGAGCTGCTTGTCGTCGCAGTAGTAGAGGTTCAAGCCGTCGCACTCGGCCGAGTTGTCCGGCAGCGACGCGCAGTCGACCTTGTCGACGTCAGCGGCCTTGCGCATCTGGCGATCGGTCGCCGCTTCGTTCGTTTTGGCAGACTTGGTCGTCGGCCGCGTGTCGCCGACGCCACCCTTGGTCGCCTTGTCGGTCAACGCCTTGGTCCCCTTCGAAGGGAGCTTCGTCGTCGGATAAGAAATCTTCTGAAGATCACTGCCGGGAGTCGCCGCAGGCGTGCTCTCGGTCTTGCTGCAAGCAATCCCAACCCCAAACACTGCCAACACGACAAAGACCTTCTTCATATTCATCTCCCGCGCGCAGTCTCCCCGGCAACCCACATCAAAGTCAACCCGAAGCAGCTGGGCGGTCTGCCCGTGCCCGCTTCCGGTCCCGCTCCCGAAGGCTCCAGAAATCGGGAGAGGATCGGGAGCGGGCAAGAAGGAACGGCGCCCCTCGGCGGAGTGCTGAGATGAGACCTCGCCTCGAACACGAGCTCTCCCGCGCGCTCCACATAGTGCCCGTCCAAGAACACTGCGTGGATGTGTGGAGCGTGGTCTCGGGGAGCTCCCTTGCTAGATGGGCTCCCATTTCCTGCCACATCTGCTAAAGTCCTCCTCAGCGCGCAGATCATTCAGACGGTTCTGGCCACGTTTCTTGTAGGGAGGAACAATGGGACACAATATTCGGCCGGCGAACTTCTTCAGATCGCTTGTAGGGGCGTTGCGGGGTGGACCGACCGCGAGGCATCGGGTGAACGACAATCAAATGGTTTGTAATGCGCGCCTGCGCTCGGACGTGCGCGCCAAACGTTTGACGCTCGTGCTCGCGATGTTGCTAGCTTCAGCCTGCTCGGACTCATCCGAGCGAACGGGACGACAAGAAGAGGCGACGACGACAGTACCAATCACGGGAGTGTCGGGTCCTACCGTCACTTACCAGCAATCTGAGACGGGGCTAAACGTACAAACGCTTCCAACGGGGACGGTTGCTACAGCCACGTATAATGACCTGACTTATGAAGACTCTGGTGGC
>JANYHY010000339.1 GCA_025362165.1 Myxococcales bacterium
GACAAGGGCAACCTCCAGCTCGACATGACCAAGCTCGGCTTCGACCAGAAGCCGCTCGACGACTTCCAGTGGGCCATCAACCAGCCGTGGGGAATGGTGCTCGTCACCGGCCCGACCGGATCGGGCAAGACGACCACGCTGTACTCTGCGCTCAGCGAGCTCAACAAGCCGGCGCACAACATCAGCACCGCGGAAGATCCGGTCGAATACAACTTGCACGGCATCAACCAGGTGCAGATGCACGAGGAGATCGGCCTCAACTTCGCCATGTCGCTCAGATCGTTCCTTCGACAGGACCCGGACATCATCATGGTCGGCGAGATTCGAGACTTCGAGACCGCGGAGATCGCGGTCAAGGCCGCGCTCACGGGGCACTTGGTGCTCTCGACGCTACACACCAATGACGCGCCCGCGACGATCTTCCGCTTGCTGAACATGGGCGTGGAGCCGTTCTTGATCACCGCGAGCGTCAACCTCGTGCTCGCTCAACGCCTCGCCCGCCGCATCTGCGTCGACTGCAAGGCGCCGACTACGATCGAGAAGCAAGCGCTCGTCGACATCGGCTTCACCGAAGACAACATCGCGAAGGCGACGCTGATGAAGGGCGCTGGCTGCAAGACCTGCAACAGCACGGGCTACAAAGGCCGCGTCGCGCTCTACGAGGTCATGCGCTTCACGGACAACCTCAAGGAGATGGTGCTCGGCGGCTCCTCTACGGCGGACCTGAAAATGGCCGCGATCAAGGGCGGAATGATCTCGCTGCGGATGGCCGGCATCCAGAAGATCATGGCGGGCATGACGACGACCGAAGAGATCTTGCGCGTCACGATGAGCGACTAGCGCTTGCCGAGAGCGCGCAGCGCGGCGAAGAACTCCTTGAGCATGGCGGCGCTCTCTTCCATCAGCACACCGGACTCGACGGTGAAGCGGTGGTTCAAGCGAGCGTCTTGCCCAATCGCGAACAACGACTTCACCGCGCCAGCTTTGGGATCGTCGCAGCCGTAGACGACGTGAGGGACGCGCGCGAGCACGAGCGCGCCGGCGCACATCGCGCAGGGCTCGAGCGTCACGTACGCAGTGACGCCGTCGAGGCGCCAGTCTCCCTGCTCTCTAGCGGCGTCTCGGATGGCGAGCAGCTCCGCGTGAGCCGTGGGATCGTGCGCGGTCTCGCGCAGGTTGTGACCCCTGCCCACGATCGCGCCGTCGCGTACGATCACACATCCGACAGGGACCTCACCCTTGTCACGCGCAGCCTGTGCCTCCACGAGGGCCGCCCGCATCCAAACGCGGTGCCCGCCCACACTAGATGTGCTCATTGCAGCGCGCCCAGGAAGATTCGAACTTCCGACAACTGGTTCCGTAGACCAGTGCTCTATCCAGCTGAGCTATGGGCGCTCGTGCTCGACCATTGATGCTGGACGAAGCGGCGGCGAACCATACTCGGGGCGATTGTGTTGTCAACTCCGAGCGCATGTCAGGGCAATCCGCGCGTGAAAGCGGCCGATTGTCAGCATGCCTACATCGAGACGACGCCACCTTAGTGCGAGGCCAAGCCCGCTCAGATGAGGGGTGAAATGTTTTCGTACCCACGGCCCAACCATGACTCGACTGTCGGGCTCTGCGGTGTGGGGACGGCAAATTCCAGCGAATTTGCGGGATTTGCTGCCTATGGCACGTCTGCTGCTCTAAGGGATGACACGTCGTGGGCTGCGGCGCTTGCCAAGGGACTTCCCTTCCCCTGGCTTCTTTCACTTGGTTTGCTTGCTTGGCTTGAACGAGCTTTTCTTTCTTCGACTTCTCTTTTCTTCTCTTCGCCTAGCTCCTTCCTTAAACCTACGAGCAGCGGAAAAGTTCCCGCGCTCACCAATTGGGCGTCAGCCGCATCGGGGGCGGCGCCGGAACTTACGTAGCGCGCGAGGGCGACCTAGCGCGCTACGTCGCTTTTGTGGACACAGGTGGTGCTGCGAAGCCTTTGGGCGCGTCGTGCGTAAGACAAGGCGATGCTACAATCTGGTGCGATGCGGCTATTGGTCCTCGGTGCCGTGGCGTGCGCTCTCGCGAGCCCTGCGTTGGCTGCGGACGCGAAGCCTCCCGCCTCGCCGATCGTTGCGCCGAGCAGTCCAGGTTGGTTGGGAGTAGAGATGACGGCGGGTCTCGACGGCGTGCGTGTCGCGCATGTCATCCGCACCTCGCCCGCGGACAAAGCCGGCGTGCATGACGACGACCGGATCCTGAAGGTGGACGGCGCCGCAGTGTCCAGTCCAGAGGACGTCACGCGCGTGGTCGGCGGCAAGCACTCCGCGGACGTCGTGGAGCTCTCGCTCAAGCACGGTGACGTGGTTCGTGCTGCGCGCGTCACGCTGATGGCGAGGCCTACGAGCGACGACATCGCGCGAATGGAATACGTCGGAACGTTCGCGCCTGCGTTCTCTCAGCTGCTCGCTGTGAGCGGTGGGCTGCCGGACGTGCAGACGCTGCGTGGGCGCGTCGTAGTGCTCGAGTTCTGGGCGACGTGGTGCGGGCCCTGTCGAATGACGACGCCGATCCTCGCGGGCTGGCAGGCCAAGTACGGCGCGCAAGGCCTCACCGTAGTGGGCGTCACCACAGATCCAGTGGAACGCGCGACGCTCTACGTCCAGGAGAACGGCATGCGCTACACGGTCGCTTCGGATCCTGGCGGCTTCACCTCCACGACCTACCGCGTGCGCAGCATCCCGTCCATGTTCGTGATCGACAAACGAGGCGTGATTCGCGACGTTTCCATCGGCTTCGATCCAAACGGCAGCGGAGCGCTCGAGCGCGAGATCGCAGCGCTCATCGCCGAGCCCGCTCCACCCACGGCCGCCGCAACCTCCAGGTGATGACAGATCCGCGCGCGGTCGTGCGCTTGCTCGATGAGCTGGTGTGGCGCGTGCGGCGCGAGGGCGTTCGTGTGTCGACGGCGCAGGCGATCGATCTCGCGAGGGCTGTGGCGCTCGTGGGCATCGAAGACCGAGACGCGCTCGTCGTCACCGTCACTTCGGTGCTCGCGTGTACGCGCGCAGATCGCGACAGGGTCGACCGCGCCTTCCTGGATTTCTTCTCGCAAAAGCCAGCGCGCACGCTGTTCGATCGACTGGAGCAGCTTGGCTTCACACCCACCGAAGTCGGCGCGCTGCGCGAGCTGCTGGAGCGCGCTGCAGAGGACGACGCCCAAGGTGATCACCTCGGCGCGTTGCTCGAAGGCGGGAGTTCGCTCGATCGCCTGATGCAACTGGCCGGCATGGATCGCGCGCTCGCTTCTCTCGTGTCGCCGATGCAGGCGGGCTTCTTCTCGATGCGGATGGTCGACGCGATCGGGATAACGCGAGCGCGACAAAGACTGGCATCTCTGCGCGCGATGCTGATCGACGCGCTGGGTGAGCGTGGAGAAGAGCTGACGGCTGCGCTCGAGCACGAGCTCGCGCGGGCCGCTGACGACGTGCGCACGCGCGTGCGAGAACGCTCTGTACCTGCGGCTCCGCCAACCTCCAGGAGCCTCATTTTCAAGGCGTTTGAAGCGCTCACGCAGTCGGAGGTCGACGAGGTACGCCGCGCCGTGCGGAGCTTCGCGGCGCGCCTGCGTGGTGCGGAGAGAGCGCGCAAGCGGCGGGCGATCCACGGCAGAATCGACCCGCACCGCACACTGCGCGCCGCGCTTCGAACGGGAGGCGTGCCCTTCGCGCCGGCGCGACGCAAGCGGCGACGCGATCGACCGCGCCTCGTGATCCTCTGCGACGTGAGCGACTCGGTACGCTCCGTCGCCACGTTCCTCCTCGAGTTCACGTACGCGGCGCAGGAGTTGTTCTCGGAGACGCGGAGCTTCGTGTTCGTGAGCGAGCTCGGCGAGACGACCGAGCTCTTCGCGCGGCACGGCGTTCATCGGGCGCTCGCCGTGGCTTACGGCGGTGGCGTCGTCGCCGTCACGGACAACAGCAACTACGGGCGCGTGCTCCGAACGTTCGAAGAGCGCAGCCGCACGTGGCTCGATCGACGCACGACCGTGGTGGTGTTGGGAGACGGCCGCACGAACTATCACGACGACGCGTCCGACGCGCTCGCACGCATTCGCGATCGCGCCCGGGCCTTGATTTGGCTCTGTCCAGAGCCTCGCGCGCATTGGGCCTCGGGCGATAGCGCGATGAGTCGCTACGCGCGCGCGTGCACGAGCGTGCTCGAGGTGCGCTCGGCCAGCGACCTCGAGTCTGCTGCGCGTCGCTTGCTCGCGCGCTGATCAGAGGCCGTCGGTCGGAGTACCGCGCATGATCAGCTTGCCCTTGAGTCGCTCGCTGATCCAGACCGTGTTCTTCGCGTCGACGATCACTGCGCCCACGCCGTCGATCGACTCGACGAGCTTGAGCCCCTTCTCGGGTCCGAGGATGAACACCGCGTCGTCGAGCTCATCGGCCAGGAGCGCCGTTGGGGCCCAGATGGTGACGCTGCGCGACGCGGTCGCGGGGAAGCCTGTGCGCGGATCGATGATGTGGTGGTAGCGCTTGCCGTTCGCGATGTACGCGCGCTCGTAGTCGCCCGCGGTGGAGAACGCGTGTTCGCTCGTCGGCAGCAGCGCGAAGAAGCTCCCCTCCGGACCTCGCGGATCGTGCACGCCGGTCTGCCACTCGGTGCCGTCGGGCTTCCTTCCGCGCGTGAAGAGATCGCCGCCTGCTTGCGCGTAAAATGACGTGATTTTAGCCTGATCGAGCACAGCCACCGCGCGATCGACAGCGTAGCCTTTGGCGATCCCGCCGAGGCTGATCCTAACGCCCGGAGCATCGAGCATGATGCTCGTCGCCTTGCTGTCGAGCACGATGTGCTTGTAGTTGACGAGCGATAGCTTCGCCTTCACGTCAGCTTCGCTCGGCGGATGTGGATCGAGATCTTGATCGAACTTCCACAGGCCGTGCAGGCTCTCGAAGGTGATGTCGAAGGTCCCCTCGGAGATCTCCGACGCGTGCACGGCTTCGGCGACGATGTCGTAGCTCTCTTTGCTCACGACGACCGCGCGCTTGCCTGCCGCTTCGTTCACCTTGGAGAGATCGCTGGTCGGCTGCCACGTGGTCATCAGAGCTTCGATGCGATCGATCTCTGCGATCGCAGCATCGATGGCCTTGTTGACTGCCGGCGCGTCGACCGTTGGCGTCGTGAACGCGGCGAACGTCAGGTGGGTCCCCATCGCGTGCCCATCGCGCGTGATCTTCTGCGCGGCGAACGGCGGGCTCGAAGCCGTGACGGACGGCGCTGCGGTGACGGATGGCTCCACGCTCACTTGGTGAGTGGGCTCGCTCGCGTTCTTGTCTGGGCACCCCGCGCACGCGGTCAAGACCGTCGCGAGCAACAACCGTCGCATGCGCGGATCATAGCCCGACTTCCGTCGTACAATCACGCGCCATGCTCCCGAGCACTCTCGCCGCGAAGATCGACGAAGCTCACGCCAAAGAGCGTGCGGCGCTCGTCAAGCTGAGCCACGACATCCACGCCAATCCAGAGCTTCGCTGGGAAGAACACAAAGCGGTCGCGTGGATCGCAGAGCTTCTCGAGTCACGCGGGTTCGCTGTCGATCGAGCGTTCGCCGGGATGAGCACGGCGCTGCGTGCGCGCGCCGGAAAGACAGGCGGTCCGCGCGTGGCGATCTTGGCCGAGTATGACGCCCTGCCGGAGATCGGCCACGCGTGCGGGCACAACTTGATCGCGGCGGCGGGCGTCGGCGCGTTCCTCGCTGCTGCCGCTGTCGCGTCCGAAGCGGGTGGAGAGGTGGTGTTGTTCGGCACGCCGGCGGAGGAAGGTGGCGGCGGCAAGATCAAGCTCATCGAGGCGGGCGCGTTCGAAGGGTTCGACGCGGCGATGATGTTCCACCCGTTCGATCGCGACATCCTCGCGCACCCGGCGCTCGCCTCGTATTGGTATGCGTTCACCTTCCGCGGCAAGCCCGCGCATGCTGCGGCCGCGCCCCACGCAGGTCGCAGCGCGCTCACCGCGTGCCTCGACACGCTGCGCCTCATCGACGGGCAGCGCGTGCACATGCGCGACGGCGTACGCGTGCATGGCGTCGTGAAGGACGGTGGGCAAGCCGTCAACATCATCCCGGAGAGAGCGGCCTGCGAAGTCAACGTGCGCGCAACGAGCGGCGAAGAGCTCGAGCGTGTCCGCGCGATCGTCGAGCGTTGCGCGCGCGCTGCGGCCATGGCGAGCGACGTGCAAATCGAGATCGAAGTGCGACAGGGCTATCGCGAGATGGTCAACAACATGGCGATGGTGCGTGCGTTCGGAGAGCACGCGCGCACGCTCGGGCGCACGCCGAACGAGACGGATGAGACCGCCGGAGCAGGATCGACGGACATGGGAGACGTGTCGCATGTCGTACCGAGCATCCACCCATGGCTCGGCATCGTCGATCGCGGGCAGTCCCAGATCCACGAGCACGCCTTCGCGCGGGCGGCGATCAGCGAGCGCGGCGACGACACTTGCGCGGACGCTGCGCGAGCGCTCGCGCGCACGGCGATCGAGCTCATCGTCGACGCTGAGCTCCTCGCGCGTGTACGTGACGAGCATCGAGCTTCGACCGCGCGCCCTCGGTGATCGCTGACCGTTCGTCGGCGTCGAGCGCTACGCTCCAAGCACTTGGTTTGTCGTATCGTGGCGCGCGCAACGCTGCTATCTTCAGAGCCCGTTTGTCCCGAATAACACGGTGTTTTCGCGGCTGCGCTCTCGCCCTGTTCGCCCGATGACCGACTCGATCGACGAAATCTCACAGCGCTGGAAGCGAAATCCTGACGCTTCCAGCACGATCGCCCTGTGCGACGCGCTGCGCGGATCGGTGCGCACGACGCTGGTGCAGCAGGTCGCGGATTTCGCGCAGCAGACGTACCGGTCGAACGTGCCCGTGCTCGTCGCGGTGTCGCGCATGTACATGAACACGCACAAGCTCGCTGAGGCGCAGGGCGTGCTCGTCGCGGCTGGCAAGGTAGCCCCAAGGGACGCCCAGGTGTACCGGGTGCTTGGAGAGGTGTTGCTCAGGCGCGGCGACGCGGAGCGCGCAGAAAAGGTGCTCGAGCGCGCGTCTCAGTTCGGCATGAACGACGGCGAGACGAAGATGTGGATCGAGCGTGCGCGCGTCTACAAGCCGATGCAAGCACGCGCAGGGACACGCGCGGTCGCCGCGGAGGTGGCACGCACGGCGCCGTCGGAGCCTCGCGCGATGCAGGACTCCTTCAGCGACATCGAGACCCAAGTGAAGGACGCGCCTACTCTCTCCGTTGGTTCGGACTCAGGCGAAGCGCCGACGTTGATGCGCAGCGAGATGGGCGAGCCTGATGACTCCGGCGCGGCGCCTACGCTGATGCGGGACGAGATCTCGCTCGCTGCGGCGAGGCCAGCGTCGATTCCGCCGCCAAAGGCGCCACCTCGAAGAGCGTCCACAGTGCCGCCGCCGTTACCGCTCCAAGAGCAGCTAAAGGCCGTCCCCACGGGACCTCGCAAGTTCTCGGAGCAGGCAGAGACGGCGCAAGCATTCTCTACGCAAGACATCCCTTCGCTCCCGAAGCCTGCTGCGCTGCCTGCGGGGATGGGTCTGCCCGAGAGACCGCCCTTCGCGCAAGAGGCGAACCCGTTCGCGGGCAAGGTAGCGCCCGCTGCGCGTGAGGTTCTTACAGCACCGCTTCCAGACAAGGAGACCGGCGCGCCGCTCGCGCAGGATGTGCTGGATGCGCTCTCACTGGCCGGTGTCTTCGAGCCGCCTGGAAGAGCAGTCACGGAGATCAAGTGGACGCGCCCAGAGGATCGCCCGCGCAGGCGCGCGTTGATCCCGCTCATCATCGTGACGGTGTTGCTCGTGGGCGGAGGCATCGGCACACTCACGCACCTCCGTAAGCAACGCGTAGAGGCGCACTTGGAGGCTGAAAAGAGCCTCGATACGGTGGAGCTCAACCTCCGCGCGAGCCAAGCTTCGCTGTTGCCGGAGACCGAGGACCGCTTCAACCACATCTTCGAGATCGACTCGCGCTCCGATCGCGCTGCGCTCGACTGGCTGCATGAGCGGGCGCTGTCGGGGTTGTTGAAGGGCGGCGCTGACCTCGCGTTCGAGGAGAACATCACTCGCGCGCACGAGGTTCAGGTCCCCGACAAGCGCATCGCTTTCGCGCTCATCGCGTCGTTCTTCTTCCAGGGCGACACCTCGGGAGCCGCCGCTTTGCTGTCGAAGTGGGACGCACAGTGCGGCGACGACGCCTGGTATCAGCTGTTCGCGGCGGCGACGCTCGAGCGCGCGGGAGATGGGCGCGCGCGTGAGCGCTACGAAGCCGCGACGAAGCTTGATCCGGAGCTCATCGTCGCGCACATCGGGTTGATCCGCGCGACCGCCGTGGACGGCGATCCCGTGAAGGCAGCGGAGCTCGCGAAGGCTTTTCGTGCGAAGTGGCCCGATCGGATCGAGGGTCAAGCGCTCGTCGCGCTCGCGTGGGGTCGAGATCCTGCGCGCGGCGAGACGCCCCCGCCCGAAGTGCAAGAGACGATCGCGAAAGCGGACTCACTCCCGCTCGGGCTGCGCGCGGTGCCGCACGCGCTCGCGGCTATCGTCGCGGTGGACAAGCGCGACTACGACAAGACGAAGTCCGAAGTGCAAGCTGGGCTCCTCGCTGTGGAGACGCCTGGGATCGCTGCGTGGCTGGGTGTCATCGCGCTCGACACGGGCGACGAGGCGCTCGCGCGGAAGGCAGCGTTGTCGGCCGTGCAGTTCTCGGCTGTGTATCCGCCCGCGCGCGTCCTCGCGGCGCGCGTCGCGCTGCTCGGCGATCGTTTGGACGAGGCGCTCAAGGCGACCGAAGAGCTCGACGCGAACTCAGCCGACGTCGCGGTCGTACGCGCAGCCACGGCATACGAGCATGGTGATGGCGCCGCCTTGGCGAGCGCTCTCGAAGCGGTTCCGCCCGACGCGCGCAAGCTGCCGTTTTTGGCAGCGCTCAACATTGCGCAAGACGCGCTCGCAGGCCACGCGACCGTGACCGCCGACAAGCTCATGGAGATGTCCGACGACGAGGCGCCATGGAGCGATCTCGTCGCGATGGATCTCGCGCTCGACACCAACGATCTCGATTCAGCCGACAAGATCGCGGACAAGTGGAAGGGCAGCGAGAACCGACCGCTGCGTGCGCTGCGACTGTCTCGGCTCGCGCGTTATCGCGACAAGCTCGAGGACGCTGACAAGCTCAGCGTTACCGCGACACAAGGCACCGTCACCATGCGTGTGCTGATGGAGCGCGTGTTGGTCCTCGTCGCGCGCGACAAGCCGGCCGAGGTGGGTCCGCTCCTCGGCAAGTATCCGCTCGTACTCGGGCAGGCGAACTCTGCGTGGCTGAGTGCGCTCGCGTCAGCGTCGAACAACAAGATCGAGGACGCGCGCGGAAAGACCTCGCAGCTCGACGCGCCGCCAGAGACTGCGCCTGTGCCGGTGCGCTTGATCGCCGCTGTGTCGCTCGGCGCGATGAAGGATCGCAAGCGTGGCCAAGATCTCATCAAGGAGCTATTTTTGGCTGGGATCGTCAATCCAGATGTTCTGGGCGCCGGCGTGGCGGTCGGCGTGAAACCTCCGCCTCCGCCGCGCAAGAGGAAATGATCTCGCGCGCTCTGCCCGCTCGGAGCGCCCTCGCTGAGCATTGGGCGCTGTCGAACGAGGTCGTCTTCTTGAACCACGGGTCGTTCGGCGCCACTCCGCGCGTGGTGCTCGAGGCACAATCGGAGCTACGCGCTCGCCTCGAGTCCGAGCCGGTGCGCTTCATGTTGAGAGAGGTCGAGCCGCTCATCGACGCATCACGTGACTCGCTCGCGGCGCTCGTCGGCTGCGACCCAGAGGGGCTCGCGTTCTTGACCAACGCCACCGCAGGCGTGAACACCGTACTGCGATCGCTCGATCTGTCGCCAGGGGACGAGCTCGTCACCACCGATCACGAATACAACGCGTGCAAGAACGCGCTCGATTTCGTCGCACACAAAAGCGGCGCGCGAGTCTTGGTCGTCCAGCTTCCACTTCCAATCACGAGCGAAGACGCGGTCACCGACGCCGTCGTCGCGGCGCTGGGCCCAAAGACGCGCTTGCTCTTGATCGATCACGTGACGAGCCCGTCGGCGCTCGTGATGCCGCTAGAAGCGATCGCAAAGCGCGCTCACGAGAAGGGTGTGGACGTGCTCGTGGATGGCGCTCACGCGCCTGGCATGGTGCCGCTCGCGATCGACGCTCTGGGCGTCGCCTACTACACGGCCAATTGTCACAAATGGATCTGCGCGCCGAAGGGCGCCGCCATGCTCTATGTCCGCAAGGACAAGCGCGCGCGAGTGAGGCCGCTCTCGATCAGTCACGGCGCGAACTCGCCTCGGACGGATCGATCGCGCTTTCGGCTCGAGCACGACTGGACCGGAACGAGCGATCCCACGGCTGCGATCTGCATCAAGCACGCTATCGAGTTCATCAGCCGCTTGTGGCCCGGTGGAATCGCCGAGCTCATGCAACGCAATCGTCGCCTCGCCCTCGAGGCGCGCGCGCTCCTCTGCCTTGCGTTGAATCAGACCCGCGAGTGTCCGGATGACATGATCGGAT
Source organism: Myxococcales bacterium (assembly GCA_025362165.1). GTDB lineage: Bacteria > Myxococcota_A > Polyangia > Polyangiales > Polyangiaceae > JANYHY01. The sequence goes on from JANYHY010000339.1 coordinate 10,604, forward strand.
CGATGGCAGCGGTGAGGCTGCCCGATCGGCGCGGGACCGCGAGCGCCTCATCGATCATCATGATCGAGGCGCTCCAAGATCGTTTGTTCGAGGCGCACGCGATCGAAGTTCCGATCGTGCCTTGGCCCGCTTCCCCGAAGCGCTTCGTGCGTGTGAGCGCGCAAGCGTACAATGGCATCGCAGAATACGAGTACCTCGCGCAGGCCCTGAAAACAGAGCTCGAGAAGGAGTAGCTATCGTCGCTGTTGCGGTGGACCCGACAGTTGTCCGGCGCTGCGACCTTCGAGCATCATGCGCAGCTCCTCCGGCTCGATCGAACGACCCGTCGCGTCGTCGAGAGAGATCATGCGCCGCGCGTACAACGAGTAGAGCGACTGGTTGAGCGTCTGCATCCCGTTCGTGTTCTGGCCGACCTGCATCTGCGAGTAGATCTGGTGAATCTTGTCCTCGCGGATCAGGTTTCGAATCGCCTGATTGGGGATCATGACTTCCATCGCGAGCACGCGGCCGGGCGCGCCCATCCGCGGGATGAGCTGCTGGCTCACGACGCCTTGAAGCACGAACGAGAGCTTCGCGCGCACCTGTTGCTGCTGGTGCGGCGGGAATACGTCGATGATGCGGTTGATGGTCGAGATCGCGCTGTTCGTGTGGAGCGTCGCGAACACCAAGTGACCCGTCTCGCTGATCGTGAGCGCTGCTTCGATCGTCTCGAGGTCGCGCATCTCGCCGACGAGCACGACGTCCGGGTCTTGGCGCAAGATGTACTTGAGCGCGTTCTTGAAGCCCTCCGTGTCGGTGCCTACTTCGCGCTGATTCACCACGCTCAACTTGTGCGGGTGCAGGTACTCGATCGGGTCCTCCACCGTGATGATGTGGAGCCGCTGCTCGGCGTTGATCTTGTCGATGACCGACGCGAGCGTGGTCGACTTTCCGCTGCCGGTGGGTCCAGTGATGAGGACGAGCCCGCTTGGTTTGGCCGCGAAATCGGCGATCACTGCCGGCAATCCGAGCTCGTCGAACGAGAGGATCTTGAACGGGATCGTACGAAACGCGCCAGCGACGGCGCCACGCTGCGTGAAGATGTTCGCGCGGAAACGCGAGAGGCTCTTGATGCCAAACGAGAGGTCGAGCTCGTTCGTCTTTTCGAAGTGGACCTTCTGCTCTTCTGTGAGGATCGAGTAGCAGAGCTGCTTCGTCTCCACGGGGCCGAGGGGCGGCAGCTTGAGCGGGACGATCGACCCGTCGATCCGCAGCAACGGAGGCGAGCCCGTCGTGATGTGCATGTCGCTCGCGCCCTTCTCGATCATGGCCTTGAGCAACTGGTGGAGGTTGACCTTCACATCCGAGGGCTGCGTCATG
>JANYHY010000345.1 GCA_025362165.1 Myxococcales bacterium
TCAAGTTCCAGGCCTCCAGCAAGCTCGCCGCCGCCTACGGCATCGCGGTAAGCGGGACGATGGCCATCACCTCCATCTGCTTTTACGCGGTGACGCGCCGCACGTGGGGATGGCCCGTGTGGAAGGCAGCGCCTCTGCTCGCGATCTTCTTGTTGTTCGACCTGCCGTTCTTCGGCGCGAACCTGGTCAAGTTCGTCGACGGTGGCTACGTGCCCATCGGCGTCGCAGCGGTCTTGTGCGCGTTGATGTTGATATGGAACAAAGGGCGGCGCTTGCTCGGCGCGCGTGAGGAGCAGCTGCAGACGTCCGAAGAGAAGTTCTTGGACGGTCTACAAAAGCGTCTGCTTGGGCGCCTCGAGGGAACCACCGTGTACCTCGCCGCCCAGCGTGCAGGCATCCCACGCGCGCTCAATCAACACGCGACGCAGATGCGCGTGTTGAGTGAGAAGGTCGTGGTGCTCACGGTGCTACCGGAGCACGTACCGTACGTCGATCCAGAGAGCGTCGAGGTGTCCACCATGAGCGAATCCCTCGGAATTTACCGCGTGATCGCGCACGCCGGCTTCATGGAGATCGCGAACGTGCCGGCGCTGCTCGACTGCGCGATCCGCATGAAGCACTTGCCCATCTCACTGGACACGACCACCTACGTCGTCGCGCGAGAGACCCTGCTCGCGACGAACAAAGGCGAGATGGGCGCCATCACCGAGTCGATCTTCGGCTTCATGCTGCGCAACGCGCGTAGCGCCTCGGCCTCGTTCTCGTTGCCGCCCGAAAAGGTCATCGAGCTAGGCACGCAGATGGATCTCTAGATCTCGAAATCTGCCTTCTCGAGCAGCTCCGTCACGCGCCACAAGAACGAGTTCGCCGCGACGCCGTCCACGACGCGATGATCGTACGAGAGCGCCATGTACATGACCGGGTGGATCACCATTTGATCCTCGCCCTCGGCGTTCTCCACGACGACGACGCGCTTGTTGATCTCGCCCATCCGCAAGATGCCGACGTTCGGCTGGTTGATGATCGCGCCGCCGAAGAGGTTGCCTTTGATGCCGGGGTTGGTGATGCTGAAGGTGGCGCCTGACAAGTCATCGATCGTGATCTTGCCGGTCTTTGCCCGCTTCGCGAGATCGTCGATCGCGCGCACGATGCCGCGCACGCCAAGCTCGTCCGCGCGACGAATCACAGGGACCACGAGGCCTTCTGGCGAGTCCACCGCGACGCCGAGGTTGATGTCCTTGAGGATGACGTACGCATCGTCGAGAACGCGCGCGTTGACCGCCAGGTTTTCGCGGATCGCCCGCGCTGCTGCGGTGACGACGAACGCGAGCATCGTGAGGGCTTGCCCCTCTTTCTTGTAGCGCTCCTTGTTGGCCTCGCGGAGCTTGCTCGCCTTGTGGAGATCGATCTCGGCGACGGTGACGACGTGCGGCGAAGCGAACTTCGAGTACGTCATGTGGTCGGCCGTGATGCGACGGCGGCGCGTGAACGGAATGACCTGATCGCCCGGAGAGGGGCGGTACTGCGGCAGCTTGAACGAAGCGAACCCAATGCCTGGGATTGGAGGCACGAAGCCACCGCTCGAGTTGATCAGCGCGGCAAGCTGCGTGGGAGCGACGGGCATCGCTGGGGCCTTCGCGCGAGCTACGTCATCTTTGGTGATGCGCCCGTGATCGCCCGTGCCCTGAACCGCGCCGAGATCGACTCCATGCTCGAGCGCCTCTTTGCGAGTGGACGGAGACGCGAGCGGTCGCGGCACAATCGCGGGAGCAGAAGCCGGAGCAGCAACAGCGGGAGCAGATGCAGAGGTCGCGGTCTCGTCGATCTGGCAGAGCACGGTCTTGACCGGCACGACGTCATTCTCGTTCACGAGCCTGCGCATCACGCGGCCGCTCACGGGCGCAGGCACCTCGGCGTCGGCCTTGTCGGTGGACACCGTCACGAGCGGCTGATCCTTGTGGACGAGATCACCCTCGTTCACGAGCCACTTCGAGACTGTGCCCTCGGACACGCTTTCGCCGAGCTGAGGAAGAGTGACGTCGATCATGATGGGCCAGACAAATACGCTGGGCGCTGTTCAGACGCGAGCGCGAAATCGGGCGATGAAGTAGCCATCGGTGCCGTGGATATGGGGCAAAAGACGCAGCCGGGAAGGGCCCCCAGGCGCCAACGACGCGAGGTCTGGCTCATCGATGGGCAGCGGCTCGAGCGATGGTTGATGTGTCAAGAGTGCGTCCGCGACGGCCTCGGCCTCTTGGCGGAGCACGCTGCAGACTGCGTAGACGAGCACGCCGCCGGGCTTGAGCCGCTCGCTCGCGCGAACCGTGATGCCGAGCTGCAGCGCAGCGAACGCGTCGAGATCCTCTTCGTCGCGACGCAGCGCGATCTCCGGTCGGCGGCGCAGCGTGCCCGAGCCAGAGCATGGGGCGTCGACGAGGACGCGGTCGTACAGCTCGGTGACGTCGCCTGGTCCGATGCTCCAGTCCACCGCATAGGTGTGTCGCGCGCGGAGGTTCACGCGCGCGAGCTCCATCTCGAGACGCGCTAGCTTCTTCGGGTGAACGTCGCACGCGTCTACCGCACCATCAGGGGAGACAGCGTGCGCGAGGATCGCAGTCTTGTTACCGCGACCCGCGCACGCGTCGAGCACTCGCTCTCCTGGGCGCGCGCCCAACGCAAGCGCGACGACCTGCGATCCCTCTTCTTGGATCGACCACTCGCCCTCTTCGAACCCAGGCAGCGCTTCGAGCTTGCCCGCGGACCGCGCGTTGATGGCCAGCGGCGAGGCCTTGCCGAGCTCGAACGTCGCGTTCGGTCGCGCCTCGCGAAGCTTGTCCATCCATTCGTCTCTTCGCGAGCGATCAAGGACTCGGATGCCCGTGACCGGCGCGAGGCCACCGCCCACGAGCGCGCGCGCGGCCTCTTCCCCGACACTTTCGATCAGGGCTGTTTTTAGCCACTTTGGAAGAGCATCCACTCTCGCCTTGTCGCGCTCTTCGTCGGTGAAGGTCTCTGCGCGCGTCGCGATCTTCCTGAGCACGGCGTTCGCGAACGCGCTCATCTTCTCGCCCATCTTGGCTCGCACGGCGCCCACCGCGTCGTTCACGGCGGCGAACGCAGGCACCCGCGTGAAGTAGACCTGGTACACGGCGAGCGCGAGGTGCGCGCGAACGTCTGGCGGGAGATCTCGCACGGGCTGCTTCGACAGCGAGTCCAGCTGCGCTTCGAGCCACGTGAAGACCCGCAAAGATCCGAGCGTCAGCTCCGTCGCCAATGCGCGATCGCGCGCGTCGAGCTGCACGGCGCGTTGCAGCTCCGACTCGAGCGCAGCTGCGGCGAACGCCTTCTCGCCGAGCACGCGCGCGATCGCCTGCGCGGCCACGCTCCTCGCCGTGGGCAGGCCGCGCATCAGGGCCAGAGCTCTTTGACCTGGGGCAATAGCTCGCTCCGCTGCACGTCGTTCTTGAACGCGATCGCCATGAGCACGATCATCATGGAGAGCCCGACGAGGCTCGCGATCTCGCGCGTGCGCCGAGCGATGGGCTTGCCGCGCGCGGCCTCGATCATGAAGAACAACAGGTGACCGCCGTCGAGCACGGGCAGCGGCAAGAGGTTGATGAGCCCAAGGTTCACGCTGAGGAGCGCCATGACCCAGACGAAGTAGGACGCGCCCTTCGCGCCCGCTTCACCGGCGATCTCGTAGACGGTGATTGGACCGCCGACTGATTTGAGGCTCATTTTCCCTTGGAAAACGCGCACGAACAGCACGCTGATCGTCTGCACCGCGCGGCCCGTCTCCTCGAAGCCGTGA
>JANYHY010000346.1 GCA_025362165.1 Myxococcales bacterium
GGCCATCGCGCCCGACTCGGCGCGAGCGACGGCCGCGTGCGTGATGCTCCAAGGCAGCGCCTCCAAGCTCCCGCCTTCGCCCTCGGTCGTCGCGTATTTGAAGCGCGCGCTCGCCTCGGGTGACGCTCGAGCGCGACGCGCGGCGGTAGAGGCGCTCGCGACGACCAGCACGGACGAAGCCAAAGACGCCCTCGCGCTCGCGCTCGCGGACGAAGAGCGCACGGTTCAGGTCGCTGCGATCCGCGCGCTCGGCGCACTCAAGCACGCCGGGCCGATCGTGACGCTCCTCGCGTCGGCGAAGGACGTCGAGATCGTCGGCGCGGCTTATCGCGCGCTCGCCGCGGCCGATCCCGATCAGGCTGTGCTCGAGGCCAAGAGCGCGCTCGGTCGCACGAACTTGCCGGCTGCGTCGGTCGCGGTCGGGGCGATAAGCACGATCTCGGGCCCCAAGCGCGACGACGTCATGTTGATCGCGCTCGAGCATCACGACGAAGAGGTCGTACGCGTTGCGCTCTCTTGTCTCGTGGCGCCGCTCGACGCGCGCACGATCGCGCGCCTAGCGCTCGTCCTCGATCACGCGTCGTGGGAGCTTCGTCGCGCGGCCGCGGAGCTCCTCGGGCAAGACGGAAGCTCGGCCGCTGAGGCGCTCTTGCAGGCGCGCTGCGAGCGCGAGACCGACGCCTCCGTGCGTGACGCGCTCCTCGACGCGATGCGCGTATCCATCCGAGGCGAAGGGACGACCTGAGTGCCGTTCTCGGCGCACGAGCACGTCGTCATGAAGCCGGAGGAGTTCCGGCTCCTGCGTGATCTCATCGCGCAGAAGACCGGCATCAGCTTCGGTCACGACGCGCGCGCCACGCTCGAGCGACGCTTGCGTGATCGGCTTCTCGCGCTGTCACTCCCGAACTTCGCCGAGTACTTCCAATACCTACGCTTCAGCCCGCGCGCCTCCGCCGAGTGGGACGACGCGATCGAGGTGCTCACCACCAACGAGACGTACTTCTTCCGCGAGGACTACCAGCTGCGCGCGTTCAAGACCGAGGTCTTGCCCATGCTCGCGGCGCAGAACAAGAACAAGAAGTCTCTCTCCATCTGGAGCGCTGGGTGCTCCACGGGTGAGGAGGTCTACACGATCGCCATCCTCGTGTTCGAGACGCGCCTCTTCGACAGCTGGGATCTTCGCGTGTTCGGCTCCGACATCTCGCGGCGCTGCGTCGCCACAGCGCGCGCAGGAGTGTACGGCCAGGCCTCTTTCCGCACGACCTCGCCCGACGCGAAGCGCACCTATTTCTCCGAGCGATCGGGCGGCGCACACGTGCACGAGCGCATCCGCGAGATGTGCCAGTTCGGCCAGCTCAACCTGCTCGACGACCAGCGCGCGCGGCTGCTCGGAAAATTCGACGCTATCTTCTGTCGCAATGTGCTCATCTACTTCGACGCGCATGCTCGCCGCCGCGTCATCGACATGTTCCTCGAGCGGCTCAACCCGGGGGGCGTGCTCTTCCTCGGACACTCCGAGTCGCTGCTCAATGTATCGACCGCCTTCGAGCTGTTACACTTGAAGGAAGATCTCGTTTATCGAAAGCCGCCTCGCACGGGAGTGCCTTGACCATCCCGAACTTACAGAATGTCTTGCGCCTCTTGATCGTGGACGACTCCGCCTACAACCGGCGGAACATCGCCGACATCTTCGTGAACGTCCCTGAGGTGGAGGTGGTCGGCAAAGCGGCAGACGGCGAAGAGGCGCTGCGCCTCACGTCACTGCTCAAGCCGGACATGATCACGCTGGACCTCGAGATGCCGCGGATGGACGGCTTCACGTTCTTGCGCATCTTGATGAGCAAGCAGCCCACGCCAGTGATCGTGGTGTCGTCCTACGCGCAGAAAGAGAACGTGTTCAAGGCGCTCGAGCTCGGCGCGCTCGACTTCGTCACCAAGCCCGACAGGCAGATCGCGCCCGACGCGACAGACCTCAAGGAGCAGATCCTCGCCAAAGTGATGCAGTTCCGCAGCGCGCGCGGACAGCTCGGAAAGCTCGGCGCGCCCAGGAGGATCCCGAGCGGCATCTTCAGCGACGGCGAGGTCCCCTCGTCCAATCGCCCGCTCCCAACGGTCACGCCGTTCAAGCCGCCGCGTCACCTCGTGGCGATCGCCAGCTCCACCGGCGGACCGTCTGCGCTGCTAGAGATCTTCGGCAAGCTCCCCGCTTCCACGATGGCGACCTACGTCGTCGCGCAGCACATGCCAGACAAGTTCACGCGCACGTTCGCCGAGCGCCTGGGTCGCAAGGGACCCGTGCGAGTGAG
>JANYHY010000351.1 GCA_025362165.1 Myxococcales bacterium
TCGCGGTGCCGGCGTTCCTCGCGAACTTCGTCTCTCTCCTGTTGGCGCTCGCGACCATGCGGTGGATCTCGGCGCTCGAGTCCTTGGTCGGGATGGTGATCGCGTTCGCCGTGCAGGGGTTCGGTCACAAGCGCGAGCGTGAGCCCGCGATACCGTTCAACGGACCCATCGACGCGATCACCAGGATCTTCGCCGAGCAGCTCGTGACATTCCCGCGCTTCATATTCAGCGGCAAGTGGCGCGCGGCCTTGAAAAAGGCCTGAGTCCCCCCGCACTTCTTCGAGTCACTCCTCGGGGATCGGTTGCGGCCCGGGGATGATGCCTGCGATGTCCGGGTCTTCTCCGCTGACACGATCGACCGGGTTGGTTGCCTTGTCGTCGCGGCGCTGCTTTCGCGCGGCGTCCTTGTCGCGCTGGCGATCTTTGCGCTCGCGCTCTTTCTGACGTTTGTTGACGGACGGATTACCCACTTACCACCTCTCCGGGAGCGCGAGCCAGGTGCGACGCGCGTGATCATAGGCGGCGCGCGCCGCCAGGGACAATTCCTCACTACTGAGCACTGCGAGCCGATGCTTCGCCAACACCCGCGAGAGCGCGCCATCGACACGCGCGCGCGCTTCGCTCAAGGTCCCCGGCCACCCACCCTCCACAGGTCGTCCTTCCTTCTTCAGCTCTTCACGCAGGGCCTCCACCCAACGCTGTCCAACATCCAAAGCCTCTTTGCTCACGATGGTCTTGCGTCGTTCAGCGACCGTCACGAAGAGGCTCGCGATCGCTGGCGAGCCAAGGGTGCATCGCAGTTCGCTCCAGTACCCGCTCGAGGTACCAGATCGTTGTCGTAGTCATGTTGCATTCTGAGTGGGCTCCGTCTCGATCAGCGGTACTCGGCGACGCCCGTGACGTGCAGGACACGCGTGCAGGGGCTGGTCCCCGTAGAGCCGGAGCAGGCGTCCGAGTCTTCGAAGGTTGTCTCGTGGTTGCGAAGCGCACGCATCACTGCGCGCGTGATGTCATGTCCGCCGTCCGTGCAGCGCGCGTCTCCGCAAGGCACCAAGAAAAGCGCTGGGGCTCGCTCGACGATCACGCGGCGAATGTGCGCGGGCTCGAGAGGAACGTCTGCGGAGCGTTCCTCCATCGTGAGCTTCAAGCTCGTCACGTCGGGCACCTCTGTGGTCAGTCGGGGGGCCTCGTCCTCGCGCTTGCGCCGGTCTTGGAAGCGTGCGGCAGCGACGTTGTGCTTTCGGCGGCTATACATCAAAGGGGGCCTCGTCTCACACAGACACAGGTAGCACACGCCATGCGCAAGCGTCGGACCATCGTGTCAGGAGTTGGCCCGCGCGCGCCGCCTCGCGTATCGAATGAGCCATGCAGCCCCTCGGCTTTTGGGTCGGTGCTCTCGCGTCGCTCTGCTTGTGCTCATGCACGCAGCCCATGCTCTCTCGTGATGACACGGTCGTGGTGCGCGATCCTCCCCGACCCGCGTCTGCGTTGGTCGCGGCGTCGATCGCGAACCCTCCGCGGCCATCGTTGCTGCGCGCGCGGACCGTCTTGCAGATCGGCGACTCCACCGTCGGCTTCCTCGGAGGCCTACAAAAGAGCCTTGATCGTCGCTTCACAGAGCATCATGTCCAGTTCTATTCACGCTCGTGGACGAGCGCGAGCTTGGTCTCTGTGGACGTTCGGGGGGACGACTCGCACGATCTCGACGAGTCGCTCGCGCGCTTCGATCCGGACCTCGTCATCTTCAACCTTGGCATGAACAACGTGTCGTGGACTCGCCCCGAGACGCTCATGAGCCATGTGCCGTCGATCGTGAAGCGCCTCACGGCCAACGGACGCGCGTGCGTGTGGATCGGTCCGCCCTCATGGAAAGAAGATCGCGGCGTGCTGGTTCCAATGCTCGCAAGATCGGTCGCACCTTGTCTGTTCTTCGACTCGAGGGATCTCGAGCTCGAGCGCCAGACCGACGACATCCACCCGACCGACGTCGGCGGCGAGGTCTGGGGCGAGGCGGTGTGGCGCTTCCTCGAGACCGACGGACACACCGAAGAGGCGTTCTTTCCTTAGAACAATCGGCCTTGTTTTGGCGGTTCCGGAGGCATGTGCAGCTCCGGCCCGTCGTTGCGCACGTTGTTCACGAGCGCGCTCACCGGTTGCGCCACCAGGTCAACGTCATTGCTCACGCACAACGCGCGCGCTTCGTCTCGTGTGCCGTCGAGGTACATGTCGAGCCGATTGAGCGACACGATGACTGGCATCCGATCGTGCAAGCTCGCGACGACACCCTTGGCTTTGGTCGTGAGCATCGAGCAGGTCTCGCCGTTCCAAATCGCCGCGATGGCGAACGCGCGCCCGTCGGCACGATGGATCCAATGAGGGGTCTTCTGTTCCCACTCGTAGAACCCATCCACCAGCACGACGCACCTCTGCTTTGCGAACGTGTCTCTGTACATGGGCGCTGTGGCGACGATCTCGCTGCGTGAGTTGATGTGACCGCGTGGGTCATTGGGCAACAAGAGCCCCCACTTGAGGCGCTCAACGCGCCTGTTTTTGCCGTGTTTGAGCGTCGCGAGCTGCTGGCTGGGCGCGAGGTTGTAGTGCGGTGTGAGGTCTGGGACTTCGGTGAGCCCGAACGTCTCGGCGAGGTCCTCCCCTGAGACGGTGAGCGTTGCGCGACCGCACATGCGTCAGATGATAGACTGAAGAGCGCGCATGGCACGAAGGCTCGGACTCCCCGTTCAACGCAGTGAGCTCTTTGGTGGCGCGCTGGGCTCCCCCACTGTGGAGCGCGCGCGGCAGCGACTCGGAGGTCGTGGCATGACCGATGGCCTCGCGGGAGCGATCGTCCAAGCTCGGGGTTCGACCGTGCGCGGAGTGGTCGTCTTTTCAAACGAAGAGGAGTGCGACGTCTTCCTCGAAGCGGGGTTCGTGAAGCGCACCAAGCGCGCGAGCATCGAGACCGCGACGTGCGAGACCGAGTCTCCGCTGCACGAGCTCTCTGGCGAGGCGCGACTGTTCGCTTCTCTCGATGAAGGCAAGCGCGTGCGCTTCGATGAGCCTGAAAGAGGCCTGCAAGAAGGGCTTTTGTTCGAGAAGTGCCGCTACGGCGCGCTCGTCGCCAAAGACGACGGCACGATCGTCGCGGTCGGTTTCCGCAAGCTGTGGCCAGCAGACATCGCGGTCGGTTGAGATGACGCAGCCTATCTCGCTCCGTTCTAAGAAGAACGGCCATGCTCTCTTCAATGTAAATTCTTTCCTACCGACGACACGTCAAGAGATGCAGGCGCGCGGGTGGACTCAGCTCGACGTCTTGATCGTCACGGGTGACGCGTACGTCGATCACCCCGCGTTCGGACCGATCCTCGTCGCGCGCTTCCTCGAGGGCCGCGGCTACAAGGTCGGCGTGATCGCGCAGCCTCGGTGGGACAGCCCCGAGGACATCGGGCGCATGGGCTCCCCTCGCCTGTTCGTCGGAGTCTCTGCGGGCAACCTGGACTCGATGCTCAACAAACTCACGGCGCAGAAGAAGGTGCGCGCCACAGACCAGTACTCGCCTTCGGGGCGGACGAACGCTCGTCCCAACCGCGCGTCGATCGTGTACGCGAACCTCTGCAAGCAAGCCTTTCCTGGCGTTCCGGTGGTGCTTGGCGGGATCGAGTCGTCGCTCCGCCGCATCGCGCACTACGACTACTGGAGTGACTCCGTCCGACGCGCGATCTTGCTCGACGCCAAGGCGCACATGCTCGTGTTCGGCATGGGCGAGCGCGCCGCGTGGGAGATCGCGCGCAGGCTGGACGCGGGCGAGACGATCGCTCAGCTCAAAGACATCCGCGGCACCGCGCACGTCATGGGCTCTCCGCGCGAGTGGGAGCCCATCGCCAAAGACGCGAGCCGCTTCGTGCGTGACGGCAAGGTGGTGGTGCTGCCGTCATACGAAGAGGTCGTCGCTTCAAAAGAGAAATTCGCGGCGATGTCTCGTGCCTTCCAATACGAGACCAACGCGCACAACGGCCGTCCGATCCTCCAGGTCCACGGTCAGCAAGCCGTCTACTTCAACCCGCCCGCGCTGCCGCTGAGCGAGGGAGAGATGGACGGCCTGTACGATCTACCGTTCGTGCGCGCGCCTCACCCTTCCTACAAGGGAGAGAGGATCCCCGCGTTCGAGACCGTCAAGGACTCCATCGTCACGATGCGCGGATGCTTCGGCGGCTGCACGTTTTGCAGCATTACAGAGCACGAGGGACGCATCATCCAGAGCCGGTCGGAAGACAGCGTGCTGCGCGAGGTGCGCGCGCTCTCTCGAATGGAGGGTTTTCGCGGGACCATCACGGACGTCGGCGGCCCCACCGCGAACATGTACCAGATGCGCTGCAAGGACGACGCGACCGAGTCCGCTTGCCGTCGCCTCTCCTGCGTGCACCCTGGCATCTGCGAGAACTTGAAGACGGATCACGGGCCGCTCATTTCTCTCTTGAAGAGAGTTCGCCAAGAGAAGGGCATCAAGAAGGTCTACGTGGCGAGCGGCATTCGCTACGACTTGGCCGAGCGAAGCCCCGAGTTCATCCGCGAGCTCGCCACGCACCACACGGGCGGACAGCTCTCCGTCGCGCCCGAGCACTCGAGCCCCGAGGTGTTGGCGAAGATGAAGAAGCCTCCGGTGCAGGCGTACGAGCGCTTCGCTCAAGCGTTCTGCCAGGCGAGCGAGCAGGCCGGCAAGGATCAGTACCTCGTGCCGTACTTCATCACTGGCCACCCGGGCTCCACGCTGAAGGACACGATCGAGCTCGCGCTCTGGCTCAAGGCTCGAAACATGCGGCCTCGTCAAGTGCAGGACTTCATCCCGACACCGATGGCGATCGCGACCGCGATGTACTTCACCGGGATCGACCCTCTCACGAACGAGCCCGTGTACGTCGCGCGCGATCTTCGGGAGAAGCGAATGATGAAGGCGCTCATTCAATATTGGGATGAAGAGCAGTGGCCCCTCGCGCGGGACGCGCTGAAGAAGGCGGGTCGCGCGGAGCTCATCGGCAAGGCGCAGCACTGCTTGATCCCGCCCGAGTGGGCGACTGGACGGCCGAAGCTGCACATGACTGGGAAGGATCGCGCGCGGCGACCGTAAGCGTTTCAATGGGGAACCCTTACGGTCAGCCGCCGCCGAATCCATATCAATCGCCCCAAGCTCCTGCGGTGGGCGCCGCGTGGACGGGTCTCGGTTGCCCGCGCTGCGGGAGCGCGTACACCACTCAGCCGAGCTTCACGTGGTGGGGTGGGCTGCTGGGGCCGAAGCTGCTCAATCACACGGTGTGCAATGGGTGCGGGCTGGGCTTCAACGGGCGCACGGGTAAAGACAACACGACAGCGATCGCGATCTATTTTGGCGTGATGTTCTCGATCGTGATTTTCCTCGTCATCGTGCGCGCGATGCTGTGATCGCATAAGCTCAACGCGTGCAATCACCTCCGCCAGCGTTCCCGGCCCCGCCTCCTCCGGCGGGAGGCTACGGTTGTCCCAAGTGCGGCTGTCCGCACACGACGGACTCGGACATGGGCGCGCGCGGTCTCGCGCTTGGTCACACGGTCTGCAACTCGTGCGGCTATACCTTCGACAGCAAGACCGGCAAGAGCAACGTCGGCCGAATGATCGGGATGATCGTCCTACCGGTTCTCGTGGCTCTCGTCCTGTTCGGGCTCTTCATCTCCTGGACTCTCAAGTAGATCGCAACGCCAAAAAAAGCGCGCGCCAGAGCTCTTCGCGTCCGTCCCCGGTGATCGCGGAGAAGCCGATCACGCGCACACCGCACGCCTTCTGGATCGTGGTCATCGCAGGCTTGCGCTTGGAGAGCGCGAGCTTGTCGAGCTTGGTCGCGACGAGCAGGATCGGTTTGTCGGGGCGGGCACCCTTCCAAAACTCGACGAGCTGCCGATCGTCCTCCTCTGGGCCGCGACGGATGTCGATCAACAGCACGAGCGCCTCGAGGCTCTCTCTTCTCTCGAGGTACGCCTCGATCAGCGTTCCCCAACCGATGCGCTCGGTTTTGCTCCGCGCGGCATAGCCGTACCCCGGCAAGTCCACGACCATGAGCTCCGCCTCGGGCGCGCTCGTCTTGATCCTGAACATGTTGATCTGTCGCGTCGCGCCTGGCGCTTTGCTCGTGCGCACGAGGTTCTTTCGCTCCAAGAGAGCGTTCAGAAGGCTCGATTTGCCGACGTTCGAGCGGCCACCGAACGCGATCTCCGGCAGTGTCGTCGGCGGCAGCTGCCCCTTGAGCGCAGCTGCGAACGCGAACTCTGCGCTGTGAATAACGGGAGGCGCAGGCGGCGGCATGGTGGCTGTCTATCACGCCGCGCGCGCGCGACCCAATCTGCGCCGGACTCCGCTGAGGATGTGATCGAGCTCTTCCGAGCGCGCGCCCCACGCGGCGACGAAGAACGCGGCGGAGAACACGCCTCCAGCCACGAGACCTCGCGCGAGCGGCGCGTCGAGGAGCCTCGCCAACGCCCACGCACACGCTCCAGCGATCGCCGAAGCGAGCAAAGTGCGCGTCACGGAGCTCACGAGCTCACGCGCGCGGATCGTGCCGAGGCGCATCTTCAGCCCCACGAAGAGCAGCGCCATCTGCACGAACGAAGAGCCGGCGACCGCGGCGCTGATCCCAGCGTGCCCCATCGGTCCTCTCAAGAGAAGCGCGAGCGCGATGAACACGAGCAGATCGATCGCGCTCACGATGACCGGCGTGCGCGTGTCGCCGAGCGCGTGGAACACGGGCACGAGCTGCCGTACTGCGGCCACGGTCCAGATCGCGCTCCCCTGCCAGACGAGCGAGCGCGCGGTCTCCATCGAGGCGTGAGCGTCGAACTGCCCGCGCTGGAAGAGCATGGCGACGATCGGCTCCCCGAGCGCTGCGAGCGCGACCGACGCTGGGATCGCGACGAACAGGCCGAGCTTCATGCCGTGCGCGTAGGTCTTCGCGAGCTCGAGGCGGTCTCCCTTCGCGGCTAGGGTGGCGAGAGACGGGAGCGCAGCGGTGGAGATCGCCATCACGAAGATGCCTTGTGGGAAATCGCAGAGGCGCATCGCCCACGAGAAGTAGCTCTGCGATCCAGGCTCCAGGTCCGAGAGGAAGCGGCGCGAGAGCACCAGATCCACGTAATAGACGCCGATGCCGAACGTCATCGGCACGAGGCGCCGCATGACCTCGCGCACTCCCGGGTCGCGCATGTCCAACACTGGACGCGTCAAGTATCCGATCTTGCGCAGCGCGGGCCACTGCGCGACCACCTGGAGCGCGCCCCCGAACAGCGCGCCGATCGCGATGGCG
>JANYHY010000355.1 GCA_025362165.1 Myxococcales bacterium
GGATCGCAAGCGCAGTTCGCGCCGCTGTCATCGCAAACGACCGGCGCCGCCGCGTCGCTGTCATCGACGACCTGAGCAGAAGGACTGCAGTACACGAGCAGACCAAGTAACGCCGTGCCTGCCATTGCAGCTAAAAAGACCTGCCCTCGCATGTCGAACCTCCTAGTTCAAGAACAACGACTACCCAGAGCGCTCACTGTGAGAGAGTGCACTGGTAGCCGTACTGCGTGTAGTAAGACGGCGCGCACAGGTAGTACGAGCCCGAGTGGCAGCAGTAGTTGGAGAACTGGTTGGGGCAGGACTTGTCGTCGGTCTTGCCGTTGCAGTCGTTGTCCTTGCCGTCACACTTCTCCGTTGCGGGATCGGCGGGCGGACAATACTGCCCTCCGTCTGCGCAGTGCCCACTGCCCTTCAAGCACTCGCCGAGAATCGCGCCGCCGTCAGCGCCCGTGAAGCCAGCGTCCGGATCCACGTCGCACGCGCCGAGGTTGTCGAGGCCGTCGTCCACCATGTCGTTGCAGTCATCGTCCCAGCCGTTGCAAGTCTCCATCATCTGCGGAACGATCCCGACGAACGGTTCACAGGTCAACTGCCGACCTGGGCCACAGACCTTCTTGCCGGCTTTGCAGACGTTGCGCTCGGTGCCGTTGTAGCAACCAATGCTCGCGTCGGCGTAGTTGGTGTCGCAGCTTGGGGCTTGGCAGAGGTCGATGACGGGGGCGCCGCCTGCGTCCTCCGACAAGGCTGAGGTCCCTGGGACGTCGTCGACGACGCCGTTGCAGTCATTATCGAGGTAGTCGCAGACCTCTGCGGTCGGTGTCACCTGCCCAACGCAGTCGGTCGTCACACCGGACGCGCCACACGAACGCTTACCCACCTTGCAAGCGCCCTTGCCACTGGTGCCCTTGGGCCCAGTGTAGCAATCGATGGGCACCTTGAACTTGCCTGGATCGCACGCGCAGTTCGCGCCGCTGTCATCGCAAACGACCGGCGGTGCCGCATCGCTGTCATCGACGACCTGAGCAGAAGGACTGCAGTAGACCAGGAAGCCAAGCAGCAGACCACCAGTGACCGCACCCAGGACGACTTGCGTTCTCATGTGTTCACCCAAAAAGAAAAGGGACTCGCGAAAGGAAGATTCTAGCGTGACGAAGCGCTTCGTCTATGTAAAAATCCACTGATCGTCGCGCGTGCGTCAATGGGGATTGTGCTTTGAAGAAGCTCCGCGTCGACGTCGCGCTGGTCGAGCGTGGGCTCGCCCCCACGCGCGCCAAGGCGCAGGCCATCGTGCTTGCGGGCACGGTTTGGTGTGGGGAAAAGAGGCTCGACAAGCCAGGTACCCTGATCGCGCAAGAGGCGGAAATCACGGTGCGCAGCGCGTCGTCGGCGTTCGTCTCACGGGGCGGCGACAAGCTCCTGGGAGCGCTCGAGACGTTGGGCGTGGTCGTGACCGATTTGCGCTGTATGGATGTGGGCGCATCGACAGGTGGCTTCACCGACTGTTTGCTGCAGCGCGGCGCAAAGCTCGTTGTCGCGGTGGATGTCGGCTATGGCCAGCTCGCGCACTCGCTTCGCACGGACTCTCGCGTCGTCGTGATGGAGCGGACGAACGCTCGCACACTTGACGCGGCAAGCATCGGCGGCGCGGTCGATCTCACCGTGGTCGACGCGTCGTTCATCGGCCTCGGAAAGCTCATGCCTGCGATCGCCGCGTGCACCCGCGTGGGGGGTGAGCTCCTCGCGCTCGTCAAGCCTCAGTTCGAGGTCGGTCGTGAGGAGGCGTCGCGGACGCGCGGGGTCGTGCGCGATCACGGGGTCCGTGCGCGAGCGATCAACGCCGCCGCTGAGAGCGTCGCGCTCTCGGGCTTCGAGGTGCTCGGCCGCTGCGACTCGACGGTGCCGGGACCCAAGGGAAACGTCGAAGCGTTCGTTTGGGCGCGGCGCGTGGCGGCAAGCGGAGTAGAGACTCCGCAGTGACCTCGCCGCGCAAGCCGTCGCTCGGCGCCATCTTCTTCACCATCTTCCTCGACCTCGTCGGCTTCGGGATGGTGCTGCCGTTCCTGGCCGAAGAGGCGCGCGACACGTTCCACCAAACCTCGCTCGTCGGCGCGCTGCTCGGCGCGGCGTATTCGCTCATGGGTTTCTTCTTCATTCCGGTGTGGGGGCAGCTCTCGGATCGCGTAGGTCGCCGCCCAGTGCTCGTCGCTTCAGTCGCCGCGACCGCGATCTCGAACATCGGCCTTGGCCTCGCGCTCGCGTATGGCACGAGCGTGGTGTGGCTCTTCGCGATGCGCATCTTCGCCGGCATCGCGACCGCGAACATCTCCACGGCGAGCGCCTACATCGCGGACGTCACCAAGCCCGAGGATCGCGCCAAGGGCATGGGCCTCATCGGGATGGCGTTCGGGCTCGGCTTCATCCTCGGCCCCGGCTTCGGCGGGCTGCTCGCATCGGTAGACATCAACCATCGACACGGACCGCTCGCGTGCTTCGCGGCGGGCTCGTTGAGTGTCATCAACCTCGCGTGGGTGATCCTCGGGTTGCCGGAGTCGCTCCACAAAGACAAGCGCGCGAGTCGTCCGACCTCGCGCTCGCGCCTGGATTTTGGTGCGATCAAGAAGACGTTCGCAGACGGCATGCTGGGTCGGGCGGTCGTCGTGAACCTCGTGGCCGTGACTGCGTTCGCGAACCTCGATCAGACATACCGCTACTTCAACAAGGACGAGTTTGCGATGACCGAGCGCGAGACCGGCGTCGTGTTCGCGATGATCGGCGTGGCCGCGGCGGCGGTGCAGGGCGGGCTCGTGCGTCGCCTCTCGGGCAAGGTCCCCGACAGCGCGATGCTGCGGTGGGGCATCATGCTGCAGGTCATCGCGTTCTCGCTCACAGCCTCGGCGCCGAGCGTCGGGCGGTGGATGTTGTATGTTGCAGGTATCCTCCTGGCCGCGGGAAACGGCCTCTCTCAGCCCTCTCTCGCTTCGTTCGTGAGCAAGCGCGCAGGCGAGACCGAGCGCGGCGCGATCATGGGGACGAACCAGTCGGCCTCCAGCTTGGGGCGAGTGCTCGGACCGGCGATGGGAGGTTGGCTCTACGGATCGGTGTTCGGCACGAGCTCCCCGTTTTGGGCAGGCGCCGCAGGGATGTTGATCGCGCTGGTGTTCGCGTGGTCGTTGCGCGACTGGGACTCCACCGTGTCTGATCAGAGGACCAACACCCAAGCGTCATAGAGCGCGTGCGCCCAAACCGCCGCCGCGAAGCCACGCGCCCAATAGATCGTCGTGAGCACGAGACCGAGCACCCAGCGGAAGACGAACGAGCGCAGCTGGAAGTCATCGCTCAGCGGACCGATGTAGTGCACGCCGCTGAAGATCGCCGCGCACGCCACGGCCCAGACGATCCCGAGCGCGAGCTTGCGGGTCTTGGAGGTTTGCTTGAGCAAGAGTCGCTGCCCGAGCGTGCCCACCAAGAAGAACAAGAGCACGCGGTAGGTGAGCTCCTCGTAGAAGCCCGCGCCGAGCGACATGATGAAACCTGGGAAGCCGCTCAGCGTGATCTTTCCCATGAACAGGTGCTGATCGACGAAGCCGCCCGCGACTCTCAGGACCACCGCATACACGATGCCTTCGATCGCGATTTGGGCGAATTTCCAGGGTCGAAACGTCTGTCCGCGGCCGAGCCAACCGAAGATGCCCGCGAGCGTGATGCCGATGCCCGCCGTGATCACGAGGTACAGCGTCTTGTCGCCAGCCGTGACATTGAGGAGCGCACCCGTCACGAGATCGCTCGCGTTGCGCACGTTCAAGAAGACGACGCCTAAGTGATAGAAGAGGAACACCGGCAGCGTGAGCCCAAGGTCGACCCACGGGCCCGGCTTCTCCGCGAGCTTGTCGTGAGATGCGGAGTTGGGCTCAGGCATGATGGCAACATGCGGCGCTTTTGCTGAGCGCGCTAGTGTGGAGTGGGGGGCACCTATCGGGCTGTTGGGTTGGGGCTCGGCGACGCGCAGTACTTTTCCTGGTGCCCGCCGACACTAAAGAGTCGGCGTCGTTTCACTATGGCGCGCACGACATGGTGGCGGTCCCCAGAAAAAGCACCGCGCGCTCGCCGGTCTTTGCGGCGGATAGGTGGCGGGTGGGGCGAGAAAGTTGGACCCAGCTATCCGTATGTCAGCGTGTCTTAGTTGCGCGGTGACTTGGGGCCTGCGTGCATCGTGATGACCTCGGCGCCGTTGTCGAGGAGGCCTTGGCTCGCGCGATCTACGGCGACCTCTGTCGCGTTGCGCTCTTGCCAAGACTCGAGGCCGCTCGACGCGGTCACGCGATCGTCAAGGTCGACGACGCGGTCCGTCTCGCAGTCCACGGCCTTGGCGCCGAGCGCGCTCGCCATTGAATCCAGCACGTCGAGAGCGCGCGCGGCGCCTTGCACGTGCAAGAGCACACGCTCGACCGCACCAAGCGCGATCTCGAGCTCGATCACGAAGTCCTCGGTGCGCAGCACGCCGAACGAAGGATTCATCCACTCGATCGCGCACCCACGCCGCGCGCAAGCACGTTCGAGATCTCGAACCACCGAGTCACGCGGGCCGAACGGCGCGAAGACATAGCCCAAGGGCAGCTCACTCATGGCCACGACGGACAACGGCAAGCGCACGAGGAGCACGTCCCAAGGCATGGGCTACCCGGCGACCGCGACGCGAGAAGGCATGGTCCAGCTTCTACGCAGCACGGCGAGATAAATTCCCGTCACGTGCCAGGTCGCAAGCGATACACGATCGCGACGATGACGATCCCCCACAAAACAAGGGTCAAAACGAACGGTACGTCGCGCAGCATCTCTTGGGTCGGCGACTCCGAGCGAAGACCGCGACCAGCCTTGCCGCTCACGAGCATCAGGAATCGAAAGATGCCAAACACAGTGAAGGGCGTCGTCAACCAGAGCCACTGCGAGTGGAAGAACTCCATCGTCGCGGGGTCGAGGGTCCACGCGACATAGGTGAGCGCCGTGGCTGTTCCGGTGAGCGCGAGGGCGATGTTGAGGCTGCCTTTGCTGTACGCCTCGAGCGCCGCGCGTTGCTTGCCGGCGGTCTCGAGCCCGAGCTCGTGACGACGCTTTCCAAAGCCCAAGAAGAGCGCGAGCAACGCCGTGCACGCGATCAAGTATTCGCTGACGTGGACGCGCGTCGCGAAGCCACCAGCGAGCACACGCAAGACAAATCCGAGCGAGATGAGCCCCACATCGAGGAAGGCGATCTTCTTGAGCTTGAAGCTGTAGGCGATGTTCTGGATGAAGTACGCCGCGACGACCGCCGCGAACGAGAGGTCGAGCATCGCGGCGACGGCGAGCGACGCGATCACCAAACCCGCAGCCATCACCTTCGCAAGGCCAATCGGGACCTCACCGCTTGCGATCGGGCGGTTGCGCTTCACCGGGTGAACACGATCCGCCTCCACGTCGACGATGTCGTTGATCGCGTAGACCGCCCCAGACGTGAAGCAGAACACGAGCGTCGCGATCAGCGCGCGGCCCGTGACCGTGAGGTTGAGAGCGGGCCCTGCTGCGGTCGAGAGGAAGACGTCCTTGTGGAAGAACATCGGCGCGAGCACGAAGAGATTCTTCACCCACTGATGCGGGCGGATGGTCTTGATGAGTCCTCTCGTCACGCTCCGCTTGTGGGGACCATCGGGCACGACCACCTCGTCGCTCACGCGCTCCGTCTCGGCTTTGGGGAGGACTTCGGCGCGGCTCATCACGACGCGGACTTCATACCAGGAATTGTCGTCATCTACGACGAGCGACAACAACTGAGCGGATTGGCTTCGCCAGCCCCAATTGCCGCACGTGCCGCTCGGAAATGCGCAAAAGGTGGCGGTTCGTCCTAAGCTCGAATCCATGAAGCGAATGTTGCTCTGCGTGACGGTGACCTCGATGGCGGCGATCGTTGACTGCAAGGCTCCCCAGCCCACGGTCGGAGACGTTGCGGCTCCATTGGACGCGGCGGCTGTCCCGTTTATACCCATGACAGAGGTCCCGCACACGATGGGGACCGTAACCTATGTGCCGCCGGACGCCGCGGACGCGGTCAAGCTGCTGGATGCGAGCAAGCCGATGGACGCGAGCGCCAAGCACGCGCAGACCACGGCGACCCCGACCGCGCGCCCACGACCGTTCGTGAACGGCATCGTCGCGCTCAGCCCCGACAGAGAATGAGCGCGCCATCCTCGAGTCAATGGTGCAAAGGAAAGTAGGATCACCCAATGAAGAAGCGCCAGATGCTGCTTTGCGTGACCGCGACCTCGGTCGTCGCGGTGGTCGCGTGTCATGGCGACCGTTTGGGAGAGCCCGCAGAGATGGGGAAGATTGCGCCCGCCCTCGTGACCGCGGACGCAGACACTCGCATCGGCCGCATCGCAGCAGACCAGCCCGACGCCGCGACGCCCCCGCATCCGCTGGCGAAATAAGCCGGATCGAAGGAGACGCTTGATGGGTCAACTGTTCGAGCTCGAGTGGCTTGGTGGCGCGACGGAGCACTTCTTCCGCCGCGCGCGTCCGGACGCTTCGACCGTGCCGTGGGGGACGATTGACACGAGCCGGTACTCGCCGGAGCTGCTCGCGGCGGTCCGCCAATCGTGGACGGAGGTGTCGATGAACGAGTACCGCGCGGCGGCGTCCTTCGCCGAGCTGGTGCGCGCGCTCATCGAGGCGATGGCGCCTCTAGACATGATCGGGATGGCGAGCGATTTTCTCGCCGACGAGGTCTTGCATACCGAGCTCGCCGCGCGCGTCGCGATGGAGCTTGGCGGGGCTGCGCCGCTAGAGGTCGACATGGATCGCTTCGCGGTGCGCGCCGATCGCTCGCTTAGCGCACGGCAGCGCGCCAACGAGCTGATGGTGCGCGTCTGTTGCATCGGCGAGGCGTTCGCGGCTGGGATGGGCGTCCCCGCGCTGAAGCTCGATTCGCTGCCGATGATCAAACGCATCAACGAGATCATCATGGCCGACGAAGCGCGGCACCAGCGGCTCGGCGCGCTCTACCTCGAGTGGACCGCTGACGAGTGGGACGCGGAAGAGAAGGCGCGGCTCTCGCGCGTCGTGGAGCACGCGATCGGTGGGCTGCGCACGTTCTGGTCCGGCACACCGAGCGCGGTGGTAGATGGTGTCACGGCTCGCGGCTTGCGCGTCGAGCATCTGCACGAGCTCGGGTGGCTCGAGTCTGCGCGCGCGATGCCTCTCGCCCGCGAAGTTGCGCAGGGACTCCTTACTCCGCTGGAGCGCCACGGCGTGACGATCGGCTCGGAGACGCGCGCTTCGTTGTTCGGGTGATCGCTTCTTGCGCGGCAGGTGGGGCTGGCGAAGCCAATCCGCCTATTTGTTGTCGTTCGCCGAAGGCGGCGACAAGACGATCTTCGGCTCGATCAGCATCTTCTCCACGACGCGAGCCCGCCTCCCACCGAGCGCCGCGATCGCGGCGGTCTTCACGTCGAGAGGCAGCAGCCTCGCGCGCCGGATCACGAGCGCGGCGACGTCCAGGTCGTGGATCTCGCCGAGGCGCTTCTGGAACTTCGCCGCCGACTCCGCGCACGCTGCGAGCTCCGGCCCGAGCGCGCTTGCGAGGACCTCTGCGGCGTAGCGGAGACCTTTGTACGCGATGCGCAGCGCGTGCAAGCCGATGACGTCCGTCGTGTCCGCCGTGTCCCGTTGCGTGACGCGATCGTGCGCCAGCATCACGCTCTGACGCGCGAACTTCAAAAGCGGCTTGTTGCGCGCTGGATCGATCGGCAACAGTAACAGCGCGTGCAGGAGATCGCTGGCGCGTGACAAGTCACCTGTCGAGAGGCCGCGCACCACGGCCTTGCGCAGGCGGAGCTCGCGCCGCTTTCGCATCGCGCACCACTCGGTGAGCTCCCTGTCTTGGATCAAGAGCTCGCCGAGCGTGGCGAGCAGGACCTCAGCGTCTCGGAGCTCGCCCGTCGAGCGATGCACGATCGTGTACGCCTCGCGCACCGCGTCCGCGTAGTGCCGACCGAAGATCGGTCGCGCGAGCTTCAACAGCACGCGCATGCGACGGATGCCGACGCGGAGATCGTGCACGGCCTCGTCGTCCGCCGAGCGAAGCACACGAGGCAATGCGCGGTCGATCTCTCGATCACACGCCGTGAGCGCTCGCACGAGGAACGGCCCCGTGAGTCGGGAGGTCATTGGTCCTCTGCGATCGTGACGATCGTCGACGGCTTGATCCCGCACGCCTTGTGGAAGACACGCCGCGTTGCCAACCGCACGGCCTCGAGCGCAGACTCTCGGTCACGTCCGCTCGACGACTCCCAAGCGTTCGCGGCTTCGCGCTCTGCGTCAGCGATCGTCCGCTTGTTCTTCTCCTCGTCGAGCACCCCGCGGGTGGAGACGCGCGCGTTGGCGAGCATGCCCGCGCGCACGACGAGCACGACGACCACGACGCCATCGCTCGCCATCGCTCGGCGCTCGCGGATGATCTCGGGAGCGACCGCCGTACCTTCCCAGCACCACACGCGCCCCGTCCGCACGCGACCCACGCTGCGCAGCCCCTCATCCGCGTGGATCTCGAGCACCTCGCCGTTCTCGATCACGGCTACGTCGGGCACTCCGCACTCGCGCGCCAGCGATGCATGACGTGTCAAGTGATGCAGCGTCCCGTGGAGTGGGAAGAAGCTGCGCGGACGGACGAGCTCGAGCATCCTCTTCTGCTCGGCGCGATGCGCGTGGCCGCTCGTGTGGATGCGCCGATCGCTCGCCCAAGAGACCACGTTCACGCCGCGTCGGAGCAGCTCGGTCATCATCGCGGACACCTCGAGCTCACTGCCCGGGATCGCGCGTGAGGAGAGGATCACCGTGTCTCCTGCGGCGAGCGCGAGACCAGGGTGCTCCGCGCGAGCGAGGCGGCTGAGGGCTCCGCGCGTCTCGCCTTGAGTGCCCGTCGCCACTGCGAGGATGCGGTTTCGCTCGAGCTCTCTCGCGCGCGACGCGGACCACGTGAGCTCGCTCGGCCACGCGAGGTAGCCCGTCTCTCGCGCCACCGCCGCGTGACGCTCCACGCTGCGCCCCATCGGCACGATGCGCCGGTTCGTTCGGCGAGCGATGTCGCCGAGCATGCGAAGTCGATGGACGTTGGAGGCGAACATGGCGACGATCACCGCGCCCTCTGCGCGCGAGATCACGTCGAACAGCGCAGCGCCGACGTCGGTCTCGCTCGAGGTGGTCCCCTGCGCGTCGATGTTCGTCGAGTCGCTCATCAACAGCCGAACGCCTTCGTCGCCGAGCTCACGAAAGCGCGCCTCGTCGAACGTCTGTCCGTCCGGAGGGTTCTCATCGAACTTGAAATCACCCGTGTGGATCACCATGCCTGCCGCGGTCTTGATCGCGAGCGCGGTGGCGTCTGCGATCGAGTGCGTGACGCGGATGGGTTCGACCTCGAACGGGCCCACGCGGAACGGCTCGCGCGGCGCGGTCGACTCGAGCCGAGCGTGATCGAGGATCTCGTGATCCCTGATGCGATCTCGGATGAGGCCCAGCGCGTACGGCGGCGCCCACACCGGCACGTCGAAGCGACGCAAGAAATACGGCAGCGCGCCGATGTGGTCCTCGTGGCCATGCGTGATGATCACGCCAGCGATGCGATCTCGATAAGCCTCGAGCGCTCCGAGCTCCGGGTGCACGACGTCCACGCCGAGCCCGCGATGATCGAACGTCACGCCGCAGTCCACGAGGATGACTTGTCCGTCTTGCTCTATCGCGAGGCAGTTCATGCCCACCTCGCCAAGACCGCCGAGCGCGAACAGTCGAGCCGTGTTCGCCGCGCTCATCGCCACTTGCTCTAGAGCAAGTGAGCCCCAGATGAAACCCACGGACCATGCTAGTGACGATGGGCATGTCCGGTGTCGGCGACAGACGCTTGCTCATCGTCACGGGCAAAGGTGGTGTCGGTAAGACGACGGTCGCCGCCGCGCACGCTTTAGCGCTCGCGCAGCGGGGCAAGAAGGTGCTCGTCGCGATGTGCAACGCGAAGGAGCGACTGAGCGTGATGCTCGGCTCCGACCTCATCGGCGCCGAGGTGATGCAAGCAGCGCCCAACGTGTGGGCCGTCAACATGACGCCGGACCGGGCGCTGGAAGAGTACGGCTCGCTCGCCCTCAAATCGAAGGCGCTCTACACGATGCTCTTCGACAACAACTACGTGCGCACCTTCTTTCGTGCGGTGCCCGGGATGCAGGAGTGGTCGCTGCTCGGCAAGGCGTGGTGGCACACGATCGAGACCGCAGCGGACGGCTCGCTCAAGTACGACGTCGTGATCCTCGACGCGCCAGCGACTGGGCACGGCCTCGACATGCTCCGCGTGCCGAAGGTGATCGTCGACATCGTTCCGCCTGGTTTGCTGCGACG
>JANYHY010000360.1 GCA_025362165.1 Myxococcales bacterium
CGTGAACCTCGAGCGCGCGACGCAGCTCGGTGCGCGCATGGGCGGGCACATCGTGAGCGGCCATGTCGACGGCGTGGGCGCTCTCGTCTCGAAAGACGCAGCGGGTGAAGCCTGGTCGCTGCGCTTCTCCATGCAGAAGAGCCTCGCGCGGTACGTCGCGCAAAAAGGTTCGATCACCGTCAGCGGCATCAGCCTCACCGTGAACGCCGTCAGCGACGCGTCGTTCGACGTGACGATCATCCCGCGTACATGGCGCGATACTTCGCTGGGCGATCTCGCGTTGGGAGGGAAAGTGAACCTCGAGGTCGATCTCGTCGCGCGCTACCTCGAGCGCTTGGTGACCACCGCAGACCCCACGACAGACCAAGAGTGGCTCTCGCGTCTGAAGCGCGCCGGGTATATGTAGAGTACAAGTGTCTTCGCCGCTGGCGAACGACAGAGAGAAGGAGGAGGGCTTCGGCCCGCCGCAAGTATGTCGACCCTCATCGATTTGGATCCCAGCGTCCTCACGCGCATCAACGGCGCGATCGCCGACGTGCGCGCCGGCAAGATGGTCATCCTCGTGGACGATGAAGACCGCGAAAATGAGGGCGATCTGTGCATGGCCGCGGACTTCGTCACCGCAGAAGCGATCAACTTCATGGCGACGCATGGGCGCGGCCTCATCTGCGTCACGCTCACCGAAGAGCACGTCCTCGGTCTCGGGTTGCCGATGATGCAGAGCCCAGGTCGCAGCGGTCCTCCGCTCGGCACCGCGTTCACCGTGAGCGTCGAGGCGCGCACCGGAGTCACCACCGGCATCAGCGCGGCCGATCGCGCCCACACCACGCGCCTCGTCGCGAGCCCCGTATGTCGGCCTGAAGATCTCGTCACCCCCGGACACGTGTTCCCGCTCCGCGCCAAGAACGGCGGCGTGCTCGTGCGCACCGGTCAGACCGAGGGCTCAGTGGATCTCGCGCGGCTCGCCGGTCTCACACCCGCGGGCGTCATCTGCGAGATCATGAAGGACGATGGCGAGATGGCTCGCTTGCCGGACCTCGAGATTTTCGCCCAGAAACACGGGCTGCGCGTCGTCACCATCGCAGACTTGATCCAGTACCGTTTGCAGACCGAGCGGCTCGTGCGCCGTGTGACCGAGCGCAAGATGGTCCTCGACGCCACGGGCACCGAGTGGACCGCATACGTCTACGAAGTCGCCACCGACAGACGTGAGTTGCTCGCCCTAGTGAAGGGGACGCCTCATGAGGCGACGCCGATCCTCTGCAGGATGCACACGAGCAGCACGATCGCCGACGTGTTCTCGAGCACGCGACGCGACGGCGGCAAGAACCTGCGTGAGGCGATCGAACGCATCGAGAAGGAAGGCGCGGGCATCGTCGTCTACCTGCCAGGACGCGAGAGCTGGGCAGACGAGCTCCTTCATCACGCCGACGATCAAGGCGCTCCGCTCGGCGCTCCTGCCGCTGGCGGGACCTTGCGCGAGTTCGGCCTCGGCGCGCAGGTGCTCGCGGATCTCGGCGCAAAACAGCTGCGTTTGCTCACCAACAACCCGCGCAAAATCGCCGGAATTCGCGGCTACGGTCTGGACGTCGTCGAGAGCGTGCCGCTTGCGGTATCCTGACCGTTCCCCATGAGCTCACATCACATCATCGAAGGCCAGCTCGTCGCCCCCGCGAACGCGCGCTTCGCCATCGTCGCAAGTCGCTTCAACCACTTCATCGTCGACCGACTCGTGGAGGGCGCGCTCGACGCGATCGCGCGGCACGGCGGAGACCTCGGCAAGACCACGCTCGTGCGCGTGCCTGGCGCGTGGGAGATACCGATCGTCGTCAAGCGTCTCTGCCAGAGCAAGAAGGTGGACGCGGTCATCGCGCTCGCGGCGGTCATCCGCGGCTCCACGCCGCACTTCGACTACGTCGCTTCGGAGGTCAGCAAGGGAACGGCCCACGCGTCGCTCGACTCGGGCGTGCCTGTCGCTTTCGGCGTGCTCACGACGGACTCCATCGAGCAAGCCGTCGAGCGCGCGGGCACCAAGGCTGGCAACAAAGGGTGGGACGCGGCGGTGACGGCGATCGAAATGGTCTCGCTGGCTCGCGCGTTGAAGACCGCGGGGTTCTGATGGGCGCACGCCGTAGCGGTCGCGAAGCGGCGCTGCAGATGTTGTTTGCCGTGGAAGCGTCGGGCGCGTCTCCCGATCAAGAAATCGCCCTATTTTGGAGGCACTTCGAGGCAGAGCCCGAGGGCAAGGCGTACGCGGACGAGCTCGTGCGCGGCGTGACAGACAAGCGCGACGAGGTGGACGCGCGCATCACGAGCGCGTCCGTGAACTGGCGCCTCGAGCGCATGACGCGCGTGGATCGAAACGTGATGCGCCTCGGCGGCTACGAGCTGATGTTCCGCCTCGACGTGCCGCGCGCGGTGATCCTCGATGAGGCCGTGGAGCTCGCCAAGTCTTTCGGCAGCGAGGAGTCGAGCGCGTTCGTGAACGGTGTGCTCGCGAAGATCGCCGACGACGTCGCGCGCAAAGACTTGGACCGCTGAGATGGAGCTGGAGTTCGTCGCGCCGGATCTGCGCAGGCTCGATGAGCTGTCGGGCGAGCTCGTCGTGTGCTCGGTGTGGTCGGACGAGCGCCCGTTCGGTGCGCTCGCGGGCAAGCTCGATTGGCGCTTCGGGGCTAGGCTGTCATCGCTCGTGAAGTCTCGCTTCGTGGATGGCGCTGGCGGAGAGTCTTTGCTCGTTCCCGGCCGACCTCACGTCCCGTTCGAGAAGGTCATGATCCTGGGTCTCGGCGCGCGCTCGGCGTTCGGCGAAGGCACGTTCCGAGACGCGATCGATCGCATCGTCACGGCCATGGTCGGGCTGCGCGTGCGCAAGGCCGTGGTGGAGCTGCCTGGTCGCGGACACGGCGCGATCGAGCCTGATCGCGCGATCGCGCTCCTCTTCGATCGTGCGATGAGCCACGAAGAGATCGACGTTTGGTGGTTGGTCGAAGACGCCGCGGGAGAGAAGTTGATGCGTGAGCGCGCCAAGGAAGAGGAGCGCCGCGCGAGGCAGGCTTCCATGCGATCGCAAGAGGCTCGGTGACGCTCGATTTCGATCCTACGCGCGCGGGGTCTACGCCGAAGGACGCCGCGACGATCGTCGTCGCCAAGGACACGACAGACGGACCTCGGATCTTTTGCGTGGAGCGCAACAAGAAGAGCCGCTTCTTGGGCGGCGCGATCGTCTTCCCCGGAGGAAAGCTCGACCCGGCCGATCGGGATCCATCATGGGCGCTTCTGTCGACGCCCCCAAGGGCTGCGAGAGACGACGTCGCGCCGAACGACGAGACCCTCCGTGCGCTCGTGGTCGCCGCGGTGCGAGAGACGCTCGAAGAGGCCGCGCTCCTCATCAGCACGAGCGAGATCGTGGACGCAGAGGTCCTCGCGCTGCGCACGTCGCTTGCGCACGATCCGAGCACGCTCGCTTCGTTCCTACAAAAGCGCAAACTGGTGCTCGACGGCGCGAGCCTGCATCCGTTCGCGCGATGGGTGACGCCATCGGCGGAGTCGCGCCGCTATGACACGCGCTTCTTCTTGGCTCGCGCACCGAACGGGCAATCAGGTGCGCACGACATGCACGAGACGATGGCGAGCTTCTGGGCGCGGCCCTCCGAGCTGCTACTCCGGTTCGATCGCGGCGAAGTTCAGATCGCGCCGCCGACCCACCGCACGCTCGAGACATTCGCGACGGCCAAGGACGTCGACGAGATGTTCGCGATCGCCGATCATGCCTGTTTGTTGCCGATCTGTCCGACTCTCTTTCAGCTGAGAGAAGGCGAGTCCTCCACGCTCGCGCTCGCGTTACCGGGAGATCCCGAGCACGAGATCAAAGAGGCGCGCGTGCAAGGTCGGTCGCGCTACGTGCTGCGCGGCGAGCACTGGCGCGCGGAGTAGCAACCAAGTGCCGCAGGGAGTCTTCAGCGGCCTTCGCGGTACGCCTTGATGGCATTGGCGATCGCTTCGGCGAGTCGTGTTTGGTAGTCGTCGCTGACGAGGCGCGTCTCCTCGGTCGTGTTCGACACGTAGCTCGTCTCGAAGAGCACCGCGGGCATCCGCGCGCCCACGAGCACGTAGAAGCCGGCGTAGTGCACGCCGCCATCGAGCACGGCGTCGTAACCATGGAGGCTGCTCATCGCGGACTTCTGCAACAGCGTGGCGAGGCGATCCGAGTGCGTCGCTTGATTGGCGAGGCGCATGTCCGCGAGGATCGATCCGAGCTCCGCGTTGGCGCCTTCACTCGTGGCGTTCTCTCGCGCCGCCACGCGCGCGGCGATGTCGTCCTTCGTCGTGTCGAGCACGTACGTCTCGACGCCGTGCCGAGCCCTATTTTCAGCCGCATTGCAGTGGACCGACACGAACAGATCCGCGGAGCTCTGGTTGGCGCGCGCAGTCCGCTCCTCGAGCGTCACGTACCGATCATCGTCGCGCGTGAGCGTCACCTCTAGCCCGTCCTTGGCGAGCTCGACTTGTGTCTTCTTCGCGATCGCGAGCGTGACGTCCTTCTCTTTGACGCCTGTCGGTCCGACGGCGCCGGAGTCGTTGCCGCCATGACCCGGATCAAGGACCACACTCGAGACCGTGCGGCGAGCTCCAGAGCCAGGTGGATGACGAGCGACGTCGATGACGACGCGATAAGGCTCCACCAAGAAGAACACCTTGCGATACGCCTGACCGTCCAGATCGAGCGTCACGCGCGATCCGGTGGTCGTCGACTCGGCGCGCACGTCGGTCACCACACCCTTTGTGGGCGTCTCGCGATCGACCTCACCGAGCTGCACGCCGTCCAGCTCGACGAACGTACGGAGCACCTTCTTGTCGCTGCCGGGGCTCGTGACCGCGTCGTCTCCCGAGCGAAACGTCGCCTTCGCCGAGAGCGTGATCACGACGCGCGCGGCGTCTTTGCCGTCCCAACGCTCCAAGCGCACGACCTTCGGCGGGCCGCTGTTCGTCGCGGCTGCGTCGAGCAGCGCTGCGGATCCCAGCGAGCCTTGCGCGAGCAGCGCCTCGTCGATCGCAGCGAGGATACGGTCCGCCGGTTTGAACGCCGCGAGCAGCGTGAGCTCGGCGCGAGCGCGATCGGCGCACGCCTGAACGCCGCCATCTGCCCCGCCATCCGCGCTCGCGGCAAACCTGCGCATCACGCGGTACAGCTCGGCGTAGGTGGTCGCCGCGTCTCGCGCGAAGTCGCCCGCTAGATGTGCAGAGGCGATCGCCGCATCACACGCGCCCTCGACCTTCGTGTCGCGCGCCGCAGAGTCGTAAGCACGCAGCGCCTCCTTCGCGTCCTCCTCCACTCCATCCTCACGCCACGTACGCTCGAAGAGCGCCGCCGCGAGCGCGTGCAGCTCGGTGGCTCGTTGTCCCGCTCCTTCCTTCAACGCCTGCGCCTCGATCGTCTGAGCGAGCGCGAGGACCTCTGGTCGGGGTGGAAGGGTCGCGTCGAGGTGGGTCATGGCGCGCGCCTTGGCGACGTCCTCCGTCTCCTTGGTGCCTGCATCAGCGCCGCTCCCGTCATGCCCACAGTCGCTGCATCGAACGAGCGTCGCGGCCAAAATCAGCCCGATCCACGCGGTTCGCGCAGTCCATGGTCGCCGCGGCCGTGCCGATGTATCCTCCAACTCTTCCTCTCTCACTCGGACTGGAGAAACTCTTGTCGCAGAACGCCATCTACGCCGACCGCGCGTCGGGTCAAACTTTTGCTGACGCGCGCACCATGGTCAACGCCTACCTCGCGATGTTCGCGGATCGAGCGTCGATCAAAGTCGACGCGCTCGACACCTCAGGATACACGCAGGTTCGCAAAGGCTCCGCGTCGGTCGGGATCAATGTGCTGGAGGACCACGGCGTTCTCCTGATCCTCGCGCCGGTCATGAAGGTGCCGCTCACCGGGAAAGAGACGCTCTACCGCCGGCTGCTGGAGCTCTCTTTCATCGCCACGAGCGACGCGGCATTCAGCATCGACAAGGACAAAGACGAGATCTACGTACGCGCGCTCCGCCGCCTCTCAGGGCTCGATTACGAGGAGTTCGAAGACTTGGTGGAGACTGTCGGCAAGGTGACGGACGAGTGGGACGACGCGCTGAAGAAGGAGTTCGGGCAGCACTGAGCCGCTTGACGTGAGAAGTGTGAGCCCCTCAAGCGAACGCATCATGAACACAAAAGAGACCAGGGCCCGCACAGCCTGATTTTTGCTGGCTTCGGATACCAATCGTTAGGCACAAATCCCGACCAGCGCCGTAAGACGAAAAGACGAGACTGCCGTGCTCAGGGCCGCGTCTCGTGGCAAACTAGCTGATTGACTCTTCGAATGAGGTCATGACGATGGCGAACACTCAATCTAGTGCGGGCGGCGTGCGGATGGTGCCGGGCAAGCTGACGCCCGAAGAGGCCGAGCGACTCGCGGCATCGTTCCGACCCGCTTGGGAGTTGGACGACGCACCCTTCGCGCAAGGTAACTCGCTCTCGGCCGCGGACATCGACGCGCTGAGCGGTGGTGGTCTCAACGCGGAAGTCGCGAAGGCCGCACCAACAGTGACTGTCCCCAAGCCCGCCCATATCGACAGTGCGCCCGCCGAAGCTGTGATCGTGGACGTGGAAGTGGACGTCGACGTCGAGCAAGAACCGCCGCCCGCGCCGATGGTCGCCAAGGCACCTGTGCCGCAAAATCAGCCGGCTCCTAGAGCGGCGGTTCCGCGGGCACGTCCACCCGCGCCGGTCGCTGCCGCAGATGCGTCCGACGAGTACATGCCGGTCAAGAAGTCGAACACTGGCATCCTCGTCGGTGTTGGGGCAGTCCTCGCGCTCGTCTTGATCGCTGTCGGCGTGAAGATGAGTGGCAGCAAAGACGAGACCAGGGCGCCAGTCGCCATCGCGCAGACCGCGCAGACCACCGAGACGACGCCGCGAATTCCGCCACCGCCCGTCATGAACGACACGCCCGCGGCGAAGGTCGACACCACTCCCGCTCCAACCGCGAAGGTCGACACCACTCCCGCTCCAACCACGCCCAAGCCTCCTATCGTAGCGGCGGCGATCCCGACGCCCACCACGGCGAAGACGGTGACCGCGGCGCCAGTGACGACAACAAAGCCAAAGACGAACAAAGGGAGTATCGTCCACGACAACCCGTTCTGATCCATCCTCGCAGCACCTTTAGTCCGGGGGATGAGTGAGACGGCTCGCTACATTTCCGCGACTTTCCGTTGGCTCCAAAACGAGGATTGAGATGCGAACGACCCGCACGTTGACTGCTGCTGTCCTGCTTGTCTCGCTCGCTGCGCCGCTCATGACGATCGCCCTCGAGCGCGACGCGATGGCGCAGGCTCCCGCGGACGACGCCGCTACCAAGGCTGCGCGCGCACGCTTCCAAGCGGGCGTCGACTTCTATGACAAGGGCGAATACGAGAAGGCGCGCGTCGAGTTCAGCCAAGCGTATGCGCTCAAGAGTCACCCTGCGGTGCTGTTGAACTACGCGCAGAGCAGCCTGAAATCGAACCACGCGCTCGAGGCGTCCAGGCTTTTCCAAAAATACCTCAAGGACCCCGCAGCACCTGCCGACAAGCGCGGCGAGGCGGAAGCTGGCTTGTCCGAGGCGCGCGCGAAGATCGGCCGGTTGGACTTGCAGGTCCCGAACGGGACGGAGATCAACGTCGACGGCGAGAAGATCGGCTT
>JANYHY010000376.1 GCA_025362165.1 Myxococcales bacterium
AGCGCACGCGCACGGCGAGCTCGCGATAATAGTCAGTCAGATCCTCCGCCATGCGCTTGGTGAGGGTGGTGCACAGGACACGCTCGTTCTGGGCTGCGCGCGTGCGGATCTCGCCGAGCAGGTCGTCGACTTGCCCGCTCACCGGCCGCACCTCGACGACGGGATCCATCAGGCCAGTCGGCCGGATCACTTGCTGGACGAACACGCCCTTGGTCTTTTGCAGCTCATACTCGCCAGGAGTCGCCGAGACATAGAGCACTTGCTTCATGCGCTCTTCGAACTCTTCGAACTTGAGCGGACGGTTGTCCAACGCGCTCGGCAATCGAAACCCATATTCGACCAGCGTCTCTTTGCGCGCGCGATCACCGCGGTACATCGAGCCGACTTGAGGGACGGTCTGGTGCGACTCGTCCATGATGAGCAAGAAGTCCGCCGAAAAATAGTCCAACAACGTGGGCGGTGGCTCACCCGGTTTTCTGCCCGAGAGATGGCGAGAGTAGTTCTCAATGCCGTTGCAGAAGCCCATCTGCTCCATCATCTCGATGTCGTAGAGCGTCCGCTGCTCGAGGCGCTGCTTCTCGAGAAATCTGCCCTCTTTGTCGAAGAAATCGAGGCGCTCGCGGAGCTCGTCGCGAATGGACGAGATGGCCTTTCGCATTTGCTCCTGCGGAGTCACGTAGTGCGAGCTCGGGTAAATGGCATATCGCTCCATTGTCCCTTTGACCTTGCCGCGGAGCGGGTCCACCTCCTTGATGGCCTCCACGGTGTCGCCGAAGAACTCGATGCGAATCGCGGTCTCTTGCTCGTACGCGGGGAACACCTCCACGACGTCGCCGCGCACGCGGAACGTGCCGCGGTGAAAGTCCGTGTCGTTTCTCTCGTATTGGACGTCGACCAGCAGCCGCAGCAAGTGATCGCGCGGGAACTCTTCGCCGACCTTCAGATCGATCAACAACCCGTAGTAGCTCTCGGCGGAGCCCATGCCGTAGATGCACGAGACGCTCGCGACGATGATGACGTCGCGTCGAGAGAGCAGCGCGTGCGTGGCCGAGTGCCGCATGCGATCGATCGCGTCGTTGATGATCGCGTCCTTGTCGATGTAGGTGTCGCTCGACGGGACGTAGGCCTCGGGCTGGTAATAATCGTAGTAGCTGACGAAGTACTCGACGGCGTTCTGCCCGAAGAGATCCTTCATCTCCCCATAGAGCTGCGCGGCGAGCGTCTTGTTTGGGGCTAGAATCAGCGCGGGGCGCTGGGTCCGCTCGATGACGTTGGCGATCGTGAAGGTCTTGCCGCTGCCCGTGATGCCGAGCAGCACCTGGTGTTTCAGCTTCTGGTCGAGCCCGGTGACCAGCTCGCGAATCGCCGTGGGTTGATCACCCTTGGGCTCGAACTTGGTCGTGAGTTGGAAGCGAACGTCACTCATGAGAGCAGGACAGGATCGAAGAAGGCACGCACCGATGCAAGAGTGTATTTGTCGCGCGCGACGGAGCATGCTTTGGCGCTATTGTCGTGGCCACCTTGGCGAGCTCCAAATCGAAGAAAGCTGTCACACCGTTGTCAGTCAAACGGCTGACGGTAGGGTTCATCGGTCTCGGCGCGATGGGCGCCGCGATGGCCACACGGCTCGCGCGCGCGGGCGTGAACCTCACCGTCTACAACCGATCATTCGAGCGCGCGGCGGCGCTGGGTCGGCTCGGCGCGAGAGTGGCAACGACTCCTCGCGAGTGCGCGCAAACGTCCGAAGTCGTCATCACGATGCTCAGCGACGCGCGCGCGCTCATGTCGATCGCGAAAGGCCCCGACGGCCTGATCGCGGGTCTGCGCAAGCACGTGCGTTGGATTGACATGTCAACCGTCGGCAGAGCCGCAGCGCTGGAGGCGCACGAACTGGCCCGAGCGACGGGCGCGCGCTTCTCTGACGCGCCGGTGAGCGGAACGATCGGCCCGGCGGAGCGCGGCGAGCTGATCGCGTTCCTCGGCGCGCGCGTCGGCGATCTCCCCAAGATCGAGCCCGTGCTCGCGCTGCTCTGCAAGCGGGTGATCCACGTCGGAGACGTCGGCCAAGGCCAGGCGATGAAGGTCGTCCTCAACTCGCTCGGCACGCATCACTTCGTCGCGTTCGCGACCATGCTCGCGCTCGGTGAGCGCGTGGGCCTCTCGCGCGAGACGATCGTCGAAGCGTTCACCACCGGAGCGTTCGCCTCGCCGAGCTACATCGGAAAGAAGTCCAAGGTGCTCTCGCGCGAGTACTCTCCGGAGTTCACGCTCGCCCTCGCACTCAAGGACGCCAAGCTCGGCGAGGATCTCGGCAGGGAAGCCGCGATGGACCTGCCGGTGCTGCGCGATCTGGTGCGCGAGATCGAGTCCGGCATTCGCGCTGGCCTGGGCGCAGAGGATCTGTACGCGCTGGAGAAGGCATATCCGCGCTGATCGGAGGAGTCGTGCGAGCGGTCTGGTACATGACAATGGCGCTCGCGCGTACGCTCGCGTGCCGCCTCTCGCGAGGACCGTTGAGGCCGACGTGGTCGTTCACGCTCGAAGTCGTGATTCGATATCTGCGCCTCGACTGGGAAGCGACGGCGAGCTGGGATCTTGCGCGGCTCCGCGACGACATGAATGGCCGGCCGTATCCGAGCAAATGGCGTAAGCGCGCGCTCTCACGCGACGAGACTCTCGGCGGCGTCGAGACCCGCGTCTACGCGCCAGCGGCGGATCCGGCTCCGGGCGCGATTCTGTACTTCCACGGTGGCTCGTTCATCTACGGCTCGTCCAAGACCACGCACGCCGATCTGCTCGCCCGCCTCGCGATCGAGACGCGCATGGAAGTGTGGTGCGCGGAGTATCGCTTGGCTCCGGAGTGTCCGTTCCCCGCCCAGCTCGAGGACGCGCTCGCTGCCTTCGACGCGCTCGCATCCAAAGGAGGCGCGGTCATCGTCGCTGGCGACTCGTCCGGCGGAAACCTAGCTGCGGAGCTCGCGATCGCGCTGCGTGATCGCGGCGGGCAGACACCGACAGCGATGGTGCTCCTGTCGCCTTGGGCCGATCTCGAGATGCGCGCGAGCTCGTTCGCGCAGAACGTCGCGTTCGACATCGGCAGGCGCGAGGAGCTCGTGAAGCACGCTGCAGCGTATGCGGGCGCCATCCACCTCGACGACCCGCGCATCTCACCCATCCACGCGCACCTCGCGGATCTCCCGCCGGCCTTCGTCTCCTATGGAGGCTCGGAGATCCCGAAGGGCGACATCGTCGCGTTCGCGGACGCGCTCAGCGCAGCGGGTGTGAGTGTGACGAGGCACGAGGCGGTCGATCTCCCGCACAATCCAGCCTTTTTCGC
>JANYHY010000452.1 GCA_025362165.1 Myxococcales bacterium
CTGCGAGGACGGCGTCGTCCAGATCGGGTGACGAGTCATCGAACATGAATTGACCGTCAAAGCGAGACAGTCTCTTCATCTGCCATTCACGATATTGTTTGTCGTAGTCCGCCGCAGACACTCCAAACGCCTTTGCGATGACGTCTCCGGTCTTGAGACCTTGTCCCCAACCCTTCAGTGCCTCTGCGATCTTGGGCATTCCGAAGCGCTCTGCTGTGAAGACCATCATCTGACTGGCGGCGTAATAAGCGACAGTCACGTCGTTGCCGTCTTTGGCGTGCGTGAACACTCGATTCATGTCCACGGCGCCGGGCAGCTTGTTCTTCTTCAGGGATTGGTAGAGCTGCGGATCGAGCTCGCGCTGCCACTCGGGCCTCCGCGAGATCGTCTCGTATTCGCTCAAACCCTCTGTAAACCAGCGGGGAACGTGGTTCTTCGACAATTGAATCGCGAACACGTGACCGAGCTCGTGCCAGACGACATTGCCCCAATTGAACGCCTCGCTCGCCGGGCTCATCGCCGCCAAGAGCTTGCCGAAGCAAACACCTTGAATGCCTATATTGGGTAGTCCGCTAGTGCGCTCGCTGAACTGCTCGCGATCACTATAGAGCTCGACCTGAACGGGGAGCGTCGGCGTGAATCCGTATCGCGATTTCATCGACGCGAACGCTTCACCGAGCATGCGCGGAACGTAGCGCGTGAGCACAGCCTCTTCGTTCTTCGGGTAGCGAATCTTGAAAGGTCCGTCGTCGACGAGATCGTAGTCGAACGCGATTTTCTTCTCGTAGAGGTTGAGGGTGTTGAACGCATAGACGCTGTACGGATCTTTGCCGAACCCCTTGCGGAGCGCGTCGAGCCCATTTTGCTCGTCGCCTTGGCGCGTCTGCATGATGCCGAGATCGATCCACGCTTTGCCATCGTCAGGGTCGACCTTCGTGGCCTCTTTCATCATCGTCACGATGTCGTCGTAGCGATGCTCCCACTCCGCATAGTCCGCGACGATCGCATAGAACTTCGAGTACTCGGCGTTCTTCGCGAGCACGTCCTTCTTCGCGTTTTCGTACCCTTGTGGATCGTCCGCCAAGAAGCGAATCGCGGCTTTCATGCTGAGGAGTTCGAGGTCTGCCGGATTGCTCGCAAGCCCTTCATTCATGGCCTGATCTGCGCCTGACATGTTGAGGTCGCGCAGCGCCAGACCTGATTTCACAGCATGTGCGCCGGGGTGTTTCGCGTTGACCGTGAGCGCCTTCGCAACGAGCTTGTCTGCCGCGTCGAAGTCATACGACTGGTTGAGCTTGACGCGCGCCATCATCACTAGTGCGTCTGCCGAGTGCGGCGCGATTGTCAGTGCATCACGAGCGTTCTCCTCTGCCTTTCCGAAATTGTACTTCTCGAGATCGACCTCTGCTGCCCACAGCGCGCGACGCACGAGCGAGGCGTCAGCGTGCTTGCTGTCTGCGAAGAGCTTCGCCGCGTTCTTGTAAGCACGCAGCAAGTAAGCCGCGCGGCCTGCGACTGCGAGACCGACCGCGTCGTGCGGGTCGATCTTGTCGGCGTTGTAGTCCCCGATGATGTCCATCAGCGGAGCCTCTGCGTCCGCGCGCTTGCCGGTGAGGATGCGATATTCGCCAAGCAGCAGCTTGATCTCGCGCCCGCCCGCGCCGGTCTCCGATTTGTTCGCGTCGAGCAGCTTGAGCGCGTCTTCGGGTTTGCCTTGGAGGAACATCACCTCGGCGCGCAGCGCGATCGCCTCGGGCTTCTTGTTCGTCCCGAGGGCTTGCTGCGCGAACTTGACGGCCTCGGCGTATTTGCCTTGGTCGATGGAGATGCGTGACAAGGCAATCAACGCAGGCGGCTTGTCTGCACCTGTCTGCTTGGCGAGCTCTGTCTCTGCGCGCGCGTAGTCGCTCGTGTTGGCGGCATCGAGGCCCGACGCGAGCGTGCCGCTGACGGGCACAGTCGGCATCGGGACGGAGACATGCGGAGGCTGCTGCGCGAGCGCTGCCCCGAACGGGATCGTGAGGCCGAGGAATACGGGGATGGAGAGGCGAGCGAGGCGAGAGCGCATATGCACGAGCATAGACCTTTGCCGTGGGACCAGGCTTGGCGTTAGATCGTGACTTCGTCTTTTCCTTGCATGATCTCGCGCGTGCTTGGGTCGAACGCGAGGACCATTTCGACTGCGTCTTCGTCGTCTGGATAATACTTGGCGCGGATGCCCATCGCCGTGAAGCCGCACTTTCGATAGAGGTGTATCGCGGAGTTGCTTCGGCGAACTTCTAGCAAGACGTGCGCGCAGCGAGCCTCGCGCGCAAAATCGATCGCGGTGTCCATGAGCGCGCGGCCCACGCCTCGCCTGCGCAGATCCGCGTGCGTGCCCACGTCGAGCACGTGCAGCTCGTCAGCGACGTGCCACGAGAGCAAGAACCCTATGGCCTGCGGTGCGCCGTCATCGATAGCGCGCGCGACCCACAGATGAGTCCATGGGCGCGCGAGCTCCTCTTCGAGCCTCACTGCCGTGAGCTGCGCGTCTTGCTCGCCGCGTGCGGCCGCGGCTCGAGTGATCGCGAGCACCTCGGCGATGTCTCCAAACCTCATCGGTTCGACGACCACGCGCATTGGCGAAGTATACGTCAGCGGCCGCGCGGTCGATCGCTCGTCGCCGCTCCTGGCATCCGTCCGAGAGCGCGCGCGCGCGGTGCGAGCGCATACGCGTCGAGGGCGAGCCGGAGTGTCCCGTCACCGCGCACGATCGCACCCGCGAAAGGCCCCATCGCCGCGACGAGTGGCGTGAGCGGGCGGATCAACAGATCCTCTCGATGGCCGATGCGATCAACGCCGACGCGCGTCGGCCAGTCGTCTGCGGAGTCCTCGACGGCCAAATCTAGGGCGAGCATCGGTGTCGGCGCCACCTCTCGACCAAGACACGCCGCGAGGTGAGGTGTCGTCTCTGCGACGCGATCGACGTTCGGTTGCACGCGCGCGATCTGCCCGGCGACGAGCGCATACTCCTCACCCGCCGCCTCGACCCACAACACGTTGGTCACGCCAGTGTCGACGGGCACCTCGATGCTGGCCTTGAAGCCTTCGCCGAGGCGGCTCGAGAGTCGAATGCCGCCGGAGAGTCGCTGCACGGCAGCGAGCGCGATGTCCAACCCGATGCCACGCCCAGCGAGCAGATCGGAAGACTCGCGCGTCGAGAAGCCAGGCAAGAAGAGCAGCGCAAGGAGTGTGTTGTCGTCCGCGGCTTCCGCGAGCGATGGCGTCACGGCGCCAGCATCCACAGCGCGACGTCGAATGTCCGCGACATCCACGCCCGCGCCGTCGTCCTCGATCGTGATGCGCAGTCGCGTCGTCGTCTTCTCTGCGTCGATGTTGATCGTGCCCACTGGCGGCTTGCGCGCCGCGACGCGCGTCCGTGGCGCCTCAATCCCATGCGCCACAGCGTTTCGCGCGAGGTGCAGGCAAGGGTCGGCGAGCTGCTCGACGATGCGACGATCGACCGAGACGTCGCCGCCTCTCGTGACGACCGACACCTCGCGACCGGCGCGCCGCGCCTCGGCCATCGCAGCGCTCGCGATGCGCGCGAGCAGCGCAGCCACGGGTGTCTGTCGCATCGTAGCGAGCTCACGCTTGGCCGCGAGCGCCGCGTCTCGTAGGAGCTGATCTCGGCGGCGCATGCCCACTGAGTCCGCCTCGATGTGATCGCTCAACCGCGTGAGCGCCGCTGCCGTCTGCTGGATGCGCGAGATCGCCGCAGCGGGAGCGCCCCACGGCCTCGGTGGACCGATCAAACGGAGAGCGGTCGCGAGCTCCGCGCGAAGCGTCCGTAGCTCCGCCGCGCGCGAGTGCGTGCGCTCCAATCGCGCGCCGATACCCTCGCGCGCACCAGAGATCGTCGAGACGCGATCGAGGAGGCGATCGACCGCAGCAGCCGAGACGCGAAACGTCGTGTCTTCGCCGACGACGCTGCGAGGACCCTCATCGGGCGCGTTCGACGGCGGGTGCGTACCGTGCTGAGCGGGAGTGATTCCGCTCGTGCGCCGTGACGTGGAGCGCAGCCGTCGGAGCGCGGCCTCCGGATCGTCCAACAAACCGCCGAGCACTGCGCGCCATCGCGCGGCCTCCGTGAGCGCAGCGATCGCGCCAGCTTCACTCGTGGAGCCTTCGCGCAGTCGATCCTCCAAGCCGTGGCAGAACCAGCTCATCGGCTCGTCGGCGACTGCGCTAGCCGCGCCCTTGATCGTGTGTACCTGGCGATACAAATGCGCGGACGCCTCGATCGCAGACATCGAGCTGCCCAGCGCGTCGTCGATCCGCGCGAGTCGATCCAAGAGCTCGGCGAAGTACGGACCACGGAGGCTAGGATCGATCGGGCGCACCTCCAGATCTGGCGGAGGCTCTGGCCATGCGGCGGCCGTGGCTGTTTGACCGTCACGCAGGCGGTGGCGAGCGGTGCGCACGAGCGAGGTCGCGTCACGGAGCGCAGTCGCGTCTCCTTCACGCACGCGCCGCTCGATCCGAGAGAGCGCGCTTGCGAGCTCACGCTCACCTGCGAGCCCAGCTGAGCCCTTGAGCGCGTGCACGGCGCGTCGCGCCGCGGCTTCGTCTTGCTGTCCTTGCGTGAGCGCCTCTTCGTGGCGACCCAGCTCTTCGATGAGCAAGCGAATGAGCTCGGGATCGCGCGGCGCGGTCACTCGTCCGCCTCGGTCTCCTCGTCGGAGACCGCTCGCAGCAACGGCTCGAGGACGGGGCGCAGCGTGCTGACGAGCAGCGCGCGCGGGACCTTGCCGCTGAGCGCACCTAGCGCGACGACGAGTTGACGCGCGTGCTCGGTCGCGCTCGCGATCGAGCGAAGCGTCTCTGGATCGCTGCCGGTCGCCTTTCGCAGGCGCTCGCCGATGTCGTGGAGCACGCGCTCGGTGTCCAGAGTGTTGCTCGACGCGAGCGCTGCGTCTTGCCCGATCTCGCCGCTCTGCGCTCTCGCCTCGTCGATGCGTGTCGCGACCGCGCCCGACTCGCGCGCGACATCCGAGATGCCTTGCACGAGCTCTCGGACCGCCTCTGCGCCGCGCTCGCTCAGCGTGCGCACCTCGTCGCTGACGAGCGAGAGGCTGCGGCCCGCGGACTCACCGAGCCGTGCGCCCTCGAGGCCTGCGTTCAACGCGATGAGGGCCAACCGATCGAACGCGTCGCGAACGCGCAGCGCCGTTCGTTCGAGCTCGGGCGTGCGGAGTGTCGTGGCGCGCGCTTGCTCTGCGGTCGCATCGAAGATCGAACGCTGCTTGGCTGCTGTCGAAGCGATCCGCTGCGCGGCCTCCCCTGCGGCTTTGGTCGTCGAGAGGGCCTTCTCATGCGCGAGCCAGATCCCGTTCTCCTCCGCGACGCCGCGGCCTTGGTGCTTCTGCGCGTTGGTGGCGGTGCGCCGCAGCAGCCTGAGAAAGCGGCTCTTCGACGGTGTTTGCGCCATTGGCGATGAGGATACGCGACAACGACCGAAGCGTCAGCTGGTCCAGCC
The DNA here is from genome assembly GCA_025362165.1 of Myxococcales bacterium. Classification (GTDB taxonomy): domain Bacteria; phylum Myxococcota_A; class Polyangia; order Polyangiales; family Polyangiaceae; genus JANYHY01. The sequence goes on from JANYHY010000452.1 coordinate 5,519, forward strand.
CGACGCCCACGTCGACGTTTGCAATCGCGTGTAGATTGCACTCAAGTCCAACGGACGCGCGATCTCGCCTTGGTACATCAACGCTTCTGGCGCGGTCGGATCGGGGTCGAACAAACCCGCACAGACGATCTCGGCGCCGACCAGCCCGATGGGCTCGCCCAAGTACGAACACACCATCAGCACGGTGCGCTCGGGCCCAATCGCCACGACGGGCATGATCTCCCCATTCTCATGCACGATCCCGAGCACGCCCTCTGGCGCGCCAGCGACACGCAAGATCGGCGGCAGCTGCGCGACGCTGGTCACGAGACTCGCTGGCAAGAAGCGCAGCCCTGCTTCCGTGCGCAACAACAGCCCGCCACGCTTCGGCTGATCCATCTGCTACGCCGCCCGTCGGCGGACTAGTCGCGCCTCGAGGAGTTGAAAGAGAATGCGACAAGCGTCGAACGAAGACAGGTGGCTCGCCGCGATCACCTCACGCACCGTGCGTTGGCCGTCCACCGCATCGAGGACTGCTCGCTCTTGGCGTGCGAGCTTGCCTTCACCCACGCTCTCGATCGTCGCGGGATCAGGGAGCAGCACGGCGTCAAAGCTACCGAGCTTGGCCTCGATCATGCGCCACTCGTCCACGCGGCGAAATCCTTCCATGACGATCGACGCGACCGGCATCGCGAGCTTCGCCTTCACCGCGAGATCGATCGGTGGGCGCTGCGCGAACTCGAAGCGACCCACCGGCCAGCGGAGCAGCTCGTAGATCAACTCGCTCGATTGGCGCATCAAAGCCTGCGCGAGCTGCTCTTGATTGACCTTCCCCGACTCGACGAGCAGCTCGCCGATCACCTTGCGCGAAGGTGGATCGTCGTTCTTGGGGGCTGCGCGCGCGCCCGACTGCTGGCTGTTCGGCGCGCTCGCGAGCAGCTGTTCGACCTCGTCTTTGTTGACGAGCCCCTCCTCGATGAAGAAGCGCCCGAGCCTGAACTCCGTGCCAAGGCCCCTCGACTGAACGAGGTCCACGAAGCCGTTGCGCATCGTGAGCGTGATCTCGGATTTGTCGTTCCAGATGACGACCGCGCCGCTCATGCCTTCCATCTGCAAGAGCTGCAGCACCGCGCCGACGGGAACAACGCCGATCGATCCCGAGAGGAGGATCTTGCCACCCATGTCGAGATCGCGCAGCGACCCGGCGAGCTCACCGAGCGCTTCGGGAGAGAGTCCACGTCCGATGGCCTCGAGCACCCTGGCGGAGTCGGCGTTCGCGGGAAGCTTCGTCAACACGGGAGCGATGGTGTTGGCGAGCCGCGCGATGAACTCTGCGGAAGCGCGCGCGCGTGACTGGAGCTGGTTCTGCAGCGAAGGAGCGTTGCGCGTCGAGACGGGAATCTCGCTCTCGTCGAGCACGAGCGCTGGCGTCGATTGCTGCCCCCCCGTCTGCGCACGGCGCAGCGCATTCTCCACCGCGGCCACGAGCGCCTGCGCGTCGAAGGGCTAGGTGATCGCGTCGACCGCGCCGGTTTGGAGCACGAACTGTTCGCGGATCTTGTCACTCTTTGCGCTCATCAAGACGACGGGCAAGAGCTTGATGTCGTTGCGCGACTGTAGCGCGCGACAGAACTGGAAGCCGTTCATCTTCGGCATCACGAAGTCGAGGAGCACGAGATCGAACGCCACTCCTTCAGCAGAGAGCGCACCGAGCGCGGTCATGCCGTCGCCCACGGCGGTCACGTCGAAGCCGTGCCGACCCAAGATGGCGGACACGACCTTTCGGATCGTGGCGCTGTCGTCGTCGACGAGGATGCGTTGGGCCATCGCGGAAGGCTTTTTAGTATACAAGGTTCTGTCACTTCATTGACCATTGATTGGGGCGTGCCGACGGCACACCACGACCGCGTTGATGTCCGCCAAGGCGGCATCAGTTGAGCGAGGAGAACGGCTTGGATCTGCTGCTGCGAGGAGGGACGGTCGTCACCTGCGACGCGGCTGATCGCGTGCTGCACGGAGACGTGTTGGTCTCGAACGGGCGCATCGTCTCTGTGGGTGGTGCGGGGGGCGCGTCGGCGCGTGCGCATCAGCCTCGTCCAGAGGCAGTCGCGCGCGTGTTGGACGCGAGCGGGTGTGCGATCATCCCGGGCCTCGTGCAGGCGCACGTGCACTTGTGTCAGGTGCTCTTCCGCGGGATGGCAGACGACATGCCGCTCTTGCAGTGGTTGAAGGAGCGCATCTGGCCGCTCGAGGCCGCACACGACGAGGCGAGTCTGCGCGCGAGCGCCGAGCTCGGGCTGGTCGAGATGATGTCCGCCGGGACGACCACCATCCTCGACATGGGGACCGTGCACGGGCACGACGCCGTGATGGACGCGTGCGTGCGCTCCGGTGTCCGCGCCTTCAGCGGCAAGGCCATGATGGACCTCGGCGACGGCGTCCCTTCGCGATTGCGCGAAACGACTAAAAATAGCCTAGATGAGAGCGATCGCTTGATGCGTCAATGGGCCGGCGCGGGCGACGGACGCATCGACTACGCGTACGCGCCGCGCTTCATCTTGTCTTGCAGCGAGCGCCTCTTCCGCGGTGTCGCCGAGCGCGTCCTCGAGAGCGGCGCGCTCTTGCACACTCACGCCGCCGAGCACGCGGGCGAGCGAGAGGCTGTGCGCACGGCGCTCGGTGCGGACGACATCACGCTCTTGCGCGCGTGGGGCGCGAAGGGACCGCGGACGATCCTCGCTCATGGCGTACAGATCGACGACTCCGAGGCGAAGCTGATCGCAGAGGACGGCACGCGCGTCGTGCACTGCCCGAGCGCGAACCTCAAGCTCGGCTCTGGGATCGCGCGCATTGCCGAGCTCGACAAGTTGGGCGTCGCCCTCGCGCTCGGATGCGACGGCGCGCCCTGCAACAACAACCTAGACCCTTGGCAGGAGCTTAGACACGCAGCGCTCTTGGCCAAACACCGCAGCGGGACCACCGCGCTCCCGGCGAAGCGCGCGTTGAGACTCGCCACGATCGACGGCGCCAGGGCGCTCGGCAAAGAGCAAGACCTCGGCAGCATCGAAGTAGGCAAGCTCGCAGATCTCGCGATCGTGCGCATCGACGGCGCGCACGTGGAGCCCGGCGGAGATGTGTTCTCGCGGCTCGTCTACGCGTGCAAGTCGAGCGACGTCGAGCACGTCATCATCGGCGGTGAGGTCGTCGTTCGAGCGAGAGAGCATCGCTTGCTCGACGCGCATCGCGTGCGTGCGAACGCTGTAGCGCAGGCGAAGAAGCTCACCGCTCGCGCCCACCTCTAGTCACGAGTAGTCACGAGCAGTCAGTCACGAGATCGAGCGGCCCTCGGCCTCTTCGATTTGCGCGAGCGCTGCAGCGAGCGCGTCCTTGGCTCGATCGAGCGAGCCTCGATCCGACTCCCACTTGCCGAACGCTTTGTCGGCCCGCGCGGTCTCGCTTGCGAGCTTGCCGCGCGTGTCCGCGAGCTCAGCCTGCTGCCGAGCGCTCTCTGCCTCGAGCGACGCTGTGCGGCCGCGCGCTGTCTCGAGGTCTTTGTCGAGCGCTTCCTTGGACTCGGTCAGCGCCTTGTTGCGCCCTTCGAGATCGGCGATGCGTGCGTCGTTGGCGGCTTCGTTCGCGGCCTTCTTTTCGCCGAGCTCCACGAGCTCCGCGCGGGTCTTCTGGAGATCGCTCTCCATCGACGCGATGCGCGCCTCGTTGGCGGCGTCGCCCACTGCCTTCTTTTCGCGCAGATCCGCGAGCTCCGCCGAGGTGCCAGCGACGACGGCCTCGAGCGTCGCGATCTTCTGGTCCCGATCCGCGGTGAGCGCCGCGACCTTGTCGTCGCGGTCCGTGTACGCAGCGGCCACCCGCTCGTCACGATCCTTCTCGAGAGAAGAGATCCGCTCGTCGCGATCCTTCTCGATCGACGCGAGCTTCTCTGCATGACCGCGCTTCATCAGCGCGATGCGTGAGTCCTTGTCTGCAGCGAGCGCGGCGAGCTTCTCCTCGCGATCACGCTCGAGCGCAGCGAGCTTGTCGTCGCGATCTTTCTCCGCAGCGGCGAGCTGCCGTGCGGCTTGAGACTCGAGCTCGGCCACCTTCGCGGCGAGCACCGCCTCGGCGCCGCGCTTGCTGTCGTCGAGCTGCTCCTCGTGCGCCGCTTGCGCGACCGCGTTCTCGCTCGCGTACTTCGCGTTGAGGCTTTCGATCGACTGCGCGTGTTCGTTCTTGAGCTTGCCGAGCTCGTCCAGCTGCGCGCGATAGAGCGCCGCGAGCTTGCCGTCCGTCTCGGTCTTGAGCTCCGTCTCGCGCGCGAGGATCGCTGCCGCTCTGTCCTTCGCAGCCTCTGCAAGCGCGTTCGTCTTCTCCGTGGCGGCGGCCTCGAGCGCGGCGGTCTTCTCTCGCTCGAGCTGTTCCATCGCGGCTTTGTTCGCGGCCTCGAGCGTCGCTTGCGCCACTGTGTACTCTGCGCGCGTGGCCGCGAGCGTTGCCTCTAGCGCGCCTGCGTCTTCCTTCGTCTTCGCCTTGAGCTGCGTGAGCTCCTGATCGCGCGCCTCGAGATCCGCCTGCGACTTGGTGAGCCGCGTCTTGAAATCTTCCGAGGCCTTCTTCGCCTGGTCCTTGTCTTTGGCGAGGCTCTCGAGCTTCTCCTTGCTGTCCTCGATCTCGCGGTCGACGATGAGGAGGCGGTCCTCGAGGTCGGCCTTGCCTCGCTCGAGCGCGAGCGACTTGTCGCGTGACTCGAAGATCTCCTTGTCCTTCTTGGAGAGCGAGTCCTTGAGCGAGAGGATCTCTTTGTCCTTCTTGTTGAGCGCCTCGCGCAAATCCAAGAACTCGCGGCTGGAGACACCACCACCCTTGCCTGTAGCCGCGGTGGCGAGCTTGCTCTTCAGCTCGTCCATCTCGCGTTCCATCTTCTGCTGCTCGGCCTCGATCTTCGCGTCGAAGTCCGCGCGGAGTTTGTTCGTCTCCTCACGGGCGGCCATGAGCTCGCTCTCGAGCGCCTCGAGCTTCGAGTTGTCGACGGGCACCGGCGGCGGCACGGTCTTGGCGCGTTTGGGGAGCGCCTGCGTGGCCTCTTCATTCGTGCCGTTCGCCGACGCTGCGGCCGGCGGAGGCGGATCGCTCTTTTGCAGGCGACCAAACCCACCTTCGATGAACGCGTCGACGTCGGCGTCGACGTCAGACATCTTGTGCTTGGCCTGTTGTGGGGTCGTCAGCTGCGGCATCATGGGTCGCGGCGCCATCACGGTCGCCTCGTCGTCGAGATCGATCGAGCCGATCTGGATCTCTTCGTCGATCACGATCTCGGAGGGCGGAGCGCTCTCCCCGGCGCCGATCTGCACGAAAGTCCGGATGTGTTGGAGCAGCTCGCCGAACGCGATCGGCTTGTGGACGTAATCCTCTGCGCGCGTGCGGAGCTTACGGTGCTGTTCGAAGGTCTCGTCGCTGGACTCGCTCGACATGATGATGAGAGGGACGTCCTTGAGCTTGAGATCCTTCTTGAGCTTGTTGCACACCGAGAAGCCGTTCATGCGCGGCAGCTCGATCGACAAGAGGATCAAGTCAGGTCTGTCCGCCGACGCCGCTTGCAGCCCCGCGTTGCCGTCGTCGACGATCGACGTGACGCACCCGAGCTTGCCGAGCTCATTGCGAAGCTCACCCGCGAACGACGCGTCGCTTTCGAATACGAGGACTTTGGTCATGATGCCGAAACGCACGCGTGTGAGGTCATGAGAGGGTTGGTCTCAGGGCGATTGTCGCCAGGAGGGGCAGGATACGGTTCCGGCGGAAAGAGTGTCAAACGCTTGTCGCCGGTCCAAAGCTCATTCAAGGCTCTGCCGGGACGCTTTCTCGTCGTGTCCACTCTGGTGGGTTCGGCTCTGGAGCTCCTCCAACACGTCTCGCCAGCCCAACCCCCGCGACTTCAAGCCGATGAGGACGTGAAAGACGACGTCCGCTGCCTCCGACTTGACGCGCGCGTCGCTCTCGCCTTGTAGTGCTTGCGCCAACTCGTCCGCCTCTTCACGAACCTTGTCGCCGATCACCGCGGCGCCGCGATCGAACAGGCTCTTCGTGTAGCTTTTTTCGCCCGTCGCTCCTTTGCGCGCTTCGCACACCGCATCGAGCGCGTTCATGAAGGGCACTGCGAACGCGGGCTCGCCGCGCTCGTCGCGAAAGAAGCAGGAGCGCTGGCCCGTGTGGCAGCTCGGCCCTGTAGGGCGGCTCATGTAGACGAGCGCGTCTTCATCGCAGTCGACGATCACCTTGGAGACAGCGATCGAGTTGCCGCTCGCCTTGCCTTTCTCCCAGAGCTCACTCCGCGAGCGACTGAAGAATGTGGCGCGGCCCGTGTCGCGTGTGGCCTTCACGGCGGCCTCGTTCGCCCACGCCAGCATTCGCAGCTCACCGGTGAGCTCGTCTTGCACGATCACGGGCACGAGCCCCGCTGCGTCGTATCGAATCGTCAGCACGCGCCCATGCTACTCGTGCCGCCGTGCTAAGACCACGACGTGCAAAGCCCGCGCATTCCAGCGCTCGCGTTCGCGACGCCGCGCAAGCTTCCCCGACCGGGCGACGTGGATGGCAAGGTCGTCGTGCTCGATGTCGCGTTCGCATCGGAGGCTTCGGGCGGTGGGTTCGACAAGCTCACCAAGCCGTTCATCGACGGGCTCGGATCGCGTTTGGTCATGTGGGTGGACCACCACGATCACGATCTCCACGCGAAGTATGCGAGCGACCCGCGCTTCCTCTTGAGGACCAAGGCGCAGCACGGCGCGTGTCCCGAGATGATCACGCCGGAGCTCGTGAGTCGTGTGGGCCCGGTGGACACTGTCGTCTGTCACATCGATTTCGACGGGCTCTGCAGCGCTGCGAAGTGGATCCGCGGCGGGCACGAGCCCTACCCAGGCGCGGACGACGACGCGCGCGCGATCGACACGCGCATTGGAGCTCCGAGTGCTGTAGCGGTTCGAATGGATCGCGCGTTGAGAGCGCGCTCGCGGGACACCGCGCTTCTGGGATTCATCGTTCGTCACCTCGCCACTGGGCTGACGGACGCGACGCTCTGGAAACCGATCGACGAGGCGGGCGCCACGCTCGTCGTGATGGAAAAAGAGACTCGAGCCATCGCAGAACACTATGCGCCGCTCACCTTGTCGGCTGTGGCTGGCCCGCGCTCGGCGGTCTGGGTGGACGCGACCGAGTCGCATGGTCGCTATGACAAAACGATGCTCCTGCTGATGGGCCAAGAGCGCGCTGATATCGCCATCTTGTTGGACCGTGACACACTCTCCTTGGCGGCTCCGTTCGACAGCGGATTCAATTTTCTCTCTATTTTAGGCCTCTCTGGCGGCATGCCGACTCTTGTCTCTGTGCCTCGATCAAGGCTGAGTGACACGCTGGCACGATTAGGCGCGTCTGCAGCAGACACGGAACGCATTGTTGGATGATCCTGACCCAACCAGCACATAGGCGATGCAACAAGTTTAGCGCGTAAGGCACCGATTCGACACCCGTTCCCGTTGACCCTCGCTTTGCGAGCATGCTAGCTCCGCGTTGCAACTTTGAAATGCGCGTTGCAATCTCGATTTTCGAGCGAGCGACGAGCGCGATGTTCTTTGTGAGGGCGGGTGTCTGATGACAGCAAAGGCGTGGAGCACAACCCAGAAGCCGGTGGAGGAAGTCTTCTTCCAAAACGATGCAGTCTCGCTCTGCATGATGATTCACCGGCGAAGCAAGATGATGCGCGTGATCGACTTCCGCGCGGGTCCGAGCAACGCCAAGCGCCTCTTCGTGATGTCGATGGCGCAACGCGAGGGCATGGACAAGGTCTACACGCTGGTCGAGCGTGACGAGGTCGCGACCTGGGTCAAGCTCGGCTTCGCACGCGAGGGAAACATCCCCGGATTCTACAAACGGAGTGACGCCTTCTTGTTGGGCGCCCCCGTCCACACTCTCGCTCGACCACAGAGCGAGATGCGCATCGCGGTCCGCCCGACCGGCTTGCAAGAGCTGGTGGAGGTTGATGGTGAGACGCCAGTCGACACGACAGCGCAAGACTTTGCCGAACGAACCATCGTACAGGCCAAAAAGCGGGCGAAAGAGCTCGTGGGCAAGCCGCTCCCCGTGGCGAAGCTCGCGACGATCACGGAATTGGACGCCAAGAAGCGGGCGGCTGCGGCCGTGAAGGCGGGTCGTGGCATGACGGGCTTCGAGCCCTTTGGACGAGACGTCCGACGCGACTACTTCGTCGTCACGGCGAAGGGCGGGTTCGAGCTCGTCACCTCGATCGAGTCACAAGCATGTTTCGGCAACGCGTTCTTGGAGCTCCTCACAGCTCCGCGCAACGACGCCGAGCGCCTCGCGACCGTCTCCGCTCTCCGTGTGCTCTGCGATCACTTGCTGGCGCAGGAGACCGTGAGCTGCTTCTGCTTGGCGCCGAGCGACGACGTTGGCCTCTCGATGGCGTTCGCGTTCAACGGCTTCCGCCGAACGGGCCTCCTGCAGAGTCATTTGATGATCGGCAACAACCGCAAAGACGCGATCCTCTGGTCGCGCAAGATGGCGACTCCCACCGAAGAGTGACCCTCGCTACCTGATGTGCTAGTTTGAGTGACACTGGTATTTTCTGGTCTTACTCAAACTTCGATCGGGTGTTCTCATGCGTTCATTTCGATGGGTCGGGCTGTTTCTAGCGGTGTCAGCTGCGTTTGGCTTCGCCGCATGCGGCGACGACGAAGGCGCGAGCCAGTTCGTTCCGGGGATCGACGCCGGTTCGAATGAGGACGCCACAGACCCGTTCGCCACAGACGGCCAGAACGGTGAAGCAGCGATCGGCACGCTCACGATCGTCCCACTCGATCAAACCGTGAGCGTCACCTACGGCCAAGCGCCGCCAACGTTGACATATCAAGCATTCGTCGATGGCGCTCTCGTCTCGCCCTCATGGAGCATCGACCGCGGAGAGCTCGCCACGATCGGCGTCTCGAGCGGAGTGTTCACGCCCACGGGCAACTTGGGAGGTCTCGCGCATGTCACGGCGAGCTACCTCGGCAAGACCGCGACGACGACCGTCACTGTCCTACTCAACTGGACGCAGAACGGTGATCCAAGCGCGGGTGACGCGGGCGGCGGCGTCGGCGGTTACGGCGGAGTCGGCGGCGAAGGGCCTGGCGGCGCCGTATCGCAACAAGTCGTGACCTTGC
>JANYHY010000457.1 GCA_025362165.1 Myxococcales bacterium
CGAGCACGATCTCCGCGATCGAGTGGGACGGCGGTCTTCGCGATCTGATTCAGGGACAAGCCTTGCTCAAGGCCCTCGCGACGCGCGGCGACGACCTCGCCTGGATCTCTGGACACGACATCCGCGCCTGCAAGGTTCACGACTGCGCGGGGACAGTTCATACGCTCGTGACGGAGAGCGCGAGTGACCCATCGCAAGTCGCGATCGGCGGCGGCTGCGTGTACTGGGTGTCTCCCGAGACGAGCTCCATTCGCCGGACAGGACTGTAGTGAGGAGCGTCTTCGCTTCGCTCGTTCTCTGCATCAGCGGGTGCAGCCTCATCACCGACGTAGACGCTCTGCAGCCAGCCGTCATGGCAGACGCTGGCAGCGACGCCGCTTGCTCGAGCGACTTGACGGCGGACCCGATAAACTGCGGCCGTTGCGGTCATGACTGCTTCGGCGGCAAATGCACCGCGGGCACGTGCACGCCAGTCGCGATCGCTCTCGGCGAAGCCTTCGCTGACAACCTGGCCGAAGACGCGACCTCACTGTATTGGTCCCGCGTCGAGAACAACAAAGTGGCTCAGCGGCAGCTCCGCACGATCGCGAAGTCGGGTGGTGTCGCGACCTCCCTGACGACCGGGCAGCTCATTGATGTCCTCGTCCTAGGCGGTCCCGCGATCTATGTCGTGCGTGAGGACAACTTGGGCCAGACGCTCTACATGGAGCCAAAGCTCGGCGGCGCGCCCGAGCAGCTGGTCGTCACGGACACGACCTTGGCGGGGCTCGCCGCGGACGACACCGCAGCCTATGTCCTTCGACCCAATCCGAACGGCGTCTCGTTCGTCGGCTATCGCATCGTCCACGGCGGGAGCCCAGCGCCTTGGGGACCTGCGACGCTCGACATCGCGTCCGGGCGCGTCGACGACTCCAACTACTTCGGTGATAACGGCACCACCGTGTTTCGACTGCCCAAGACCGGCATGGGAGCGACGACGAACGTTGTGAGCGTGACCACGCAAATGCTCGCGGCGATCGCTATCTCGGACGACGAGCTGGTCTACGCGAGGAGCGACGTCAACACGATCAGAGCCACGTCCAAGCTCGGCGCGAACGGCAAAGGCGACCGTTTGGTCGCAGGGGCCGTGAGGCTCGTAGGGCAGAGCTTCGACGACCGAACCTTCGTCGCACGCGGACACTGGCTTGCGTGGGCCGAGTCCGCGAGCCTCTATGCTTGCGATTTGACGATGTGCGAAGCGACGCGTACCCGCCTCGTCGATCACGGCCTCATCACCTCCATCGCGATCGCCGAGGGGCGCGTCTACTTCACCGACAGTCAATCGGCGGGCGTGTACGCCGTCGCGCTCCCGTAAGCGTTGGCGTAACGCCTAGAAGCCTGTAGCTTTGTGGAATTGGGGCGAAGATGAAGCGATACCTCGGATTTCTCAGCTGCATGATCCTCGGCGCGGCGTGTGGGTCGTCAGCAGAAGACGCTCCGCCAGCAGCGCTCGACGGCAGCGGCTTCGCGGCCGACGATCCCACCTCCGCTACGACCAACGCGATGTCGGGAGCGCTCGCTCGAAACATCACTATCAACCAGATCTCGGCGTATCAGGTGGTGGAGGTCCCGCTTGCGCAGGACGGCGCGCGTGCGGATCGGACCATCGCCGGCATCACCAACACGAGCTCCACGTGCACTTCCAACGACGATTGCACGTCGCCCAAAGAGTGCGGCAAGATCGGTCAGTGCCTCCCTGCGATGAAGCTCATCGCGAAGCGGTCTGCGCTGCTCCGAGTCTTCGTCACGCCCGGTCCTGGTTGGCAGCCGACTACCCTCACGGCTCGCGTGAAGATCAGATTCTACGGTCCGACGGGGAGCGAGACGCGTGTGGTGTTCAATACCAAGCTGGTCACCAAGCCCTCCACGGTGGCGGAGCTCGACTCGACGATCAACGTGGATCTCCCAGGTGACACGCTCGAGCCGTCTGCGACGTTCGGCGTAGTGCTCAATCAGGTCGGCGGTGACCCCGCGACGCCGAAGAGCACCTCGCGCTATCCGATGGACGGCACGCTGGACGATCTGGCGGTCGTCGGCGGCGCTGATGTGATGCACCTGCAGCTCGTGCCCATCGTCAGAAACGGCGCAGACCCCGTACCCGACACGAGCCCTGCAAAGCTCAAGTCGGTCACCGATCGCTTCATGCAGCTCTACCCGATCGCGTCGCTCGACCTCACGGTGCACGCGCCGTACACGATGATCGGAAGCGGCGGCAACGACGTGGCCCTCATGGAGATGAACAACCTCCATGGCAAAGACGGCGTCCCTTCAAGCCTCTATTACTATGGAGTCCTGAACAACGCTGGAGGCGGGCTCTCTGGACTTGGTCCGCCCGCGAGCGTCGGAGACAACGACCCAGAGATCATGGCGCACGAGGTCGGTCATGCGCACGGCCTCCAGCACGCACCGTTCTGCGGCGCACCAGGGACGCCTCCAGGATATTGGCCGTCGGATGCGGGTCACGAGCAAGGGCACCTCGGTCGATGGGTCTATGACTTCATCGGCAAGACCATGATCGATCCGTCCTCGCGCACGGACATCTTGAGCTATTGCCCCACGAAATGGATTAGCGACTTTCACTACATGCGTATCTACATGCAGGTCCGTGGGGACAATCGGTTCTATGGATACCATGACGGACTCGAGGGCCGCGAAGAGGTCCCGCCGTATCGAGGGCTCTATGTCATGAGTGATGGCTCGACCAAGTGGAGCAATGCACCGACGACACAATCATGGATCACACGCGGCGAGCCGCAGATCATCCAAGCCACGACGATGAGCGGCACGAAGACCGCGCAGGGATACTATTTCCCATACGATCATCTCCCAGGAGGCATCTTGATGGTGCCCGAGGAGACGATCGCCGACGCGATCACCGTAAGAGCTCCGACCTTACCGGCACCAGTCACAGTGCAACACACCAACTAGCGTCGGCTAGGAGTCGCTAGTACCTACGATTCATCGGGCGTCCGCCGCGACGGGGACCGCGGCCTTCGCCGGGGCTGAGCGGCTTGGGAGCCGCGGCGGCGATCGCGGCGATGTCTGCAGGCGAGCCTGTGGCCGGTAGCTTCTTGCGGATCAATCGCTCGATGTCGGCGAGCAGCCCGCGCTCTTCGTGATCGCAAAAAGAAATTGCGCGACCGACTGCGCCCGCTCGACCTGTTCGACCGATGCGGTGCACGTAGGCCTCCGCGACGTCCGGCAGGTCGTAGTTGATGACGTGCGAGATGCCGTCCACGTCGATGCCGCGCGAGGCGACGTCCGTGGCGACGAGCACGCGAGTCGTGCCAGTGCGGAACGACTCGAGCGCGCGCTCCCGTGCTCCTTGCGACTTGTTGCCGTGAATCGCCGCCGAGCCGATGCCCGCGCGATCAAGCTGCTCGCAGACGCGATTGGCGCCGTGCTTGGTGCGCGTGAAGACGATCGCCCGCAGGACGGTGTCGTCGCGCAGCACCTTCTCGAGCATCGCGCGCTTGTCGCTCTTGGCGACGTGCACGACCGACTGCTCGACGAGCTCTGCGGTGGTGACCGCTGGAGTGATCGCGACTCGCGCCGGATTGACCAATAGTGATTTCGACATTTGCTCGATCGGCGACGGGATCGTGGCCGAGAAGAACAGCGTCTGGCGTTGTTTGGGGAGCGCCGCACAGACCCGCCTCACGTCGTGGACGAAGCCCATGTCGAGCATGCGATCCGCTTCGTCCAAGACGAAGTGTGTGATCGAGCCGAGCCGAACGAAGCCCTGATTCATCAAGTCGAGCAACCGACCTGGAGTCGCGATGAGAATCGGCGGACGCGAGCGCAAGGCTGTTTCTTGCGGGCGTTGGCTGACACCTCCATAGACGACGACGCTGCGGACGTCCGTGTATCGGCCATAGACCGAGACGCGCTCGTGGATCTGAGCGGCGAGCTCGCGTGTCGGAGTGAGCACGAGCGCGCGGATGGTTCCGTCCGTGACGGGGTTGCGCAACAAGTGCTGTACGATCGGGCACACGAACGCCGCGGTCTTGCCAGTGCCTGTCTGAGCGCCGGCGAGGATGTCACGACCCGCGAGCGCATGAGGCAACACCTCGATCTGCACGGGCGTCGGAATCGTATAACCCTCTTCGAGGATGCCACGCACGATCGCGGGGTCGAGACCGAGAGCGCTGAACGGCGACGCCGCGATGGCGTCCGCGATCTCCGGAGTCATCGGCGCGCGAGGCGCTGCGATCGGGGAGAAGCGCGCCTCCGCGGGGGGCGAACCTTGCTGAGACGATGACGAAGACGAGGGACCAGAATGACGCCGGGGGCGCCTGGAGCGAAACGAAAACAATTTTTTGGAGACTCTCTGCGGCGCGCTCTCGAGGGAGCGCAGGAGCTAAGGGGCCAATCCTCGCTGCCGCGGGTCGGAGAGGCAGCCCGGCACCTGCCGGGCGAGCGCTGTGACGAGAAGTCCTCAGCGAATGGCGCCGTGATAGGCGCGATTGATGCGGACTCTATAGCTCGCAATCATCTGAAGCGCCACTACTCTCTCGATCTCAACCGCACGTCGCGGCGTTGTGGCAGAGCGTCGCCGTGAACGTGCTCGACGCGTCCATGCCCTGGGCTGTCTTGATCGCGTAGCTCCCGTTGGCGATCTGCCCGTTCGGCGAGAACGTCGTGAACGTGAGAGTGCCAGTCGCCGGAGTGCACACGCTGTTGCGGCAGATGGAGGCGCTGGAGTTCTTTGGTGTGAGGGCGATCGTCCCAGGTCCTGTGGGGATCGGGTACAGGTTGATCATCACGACGAGTTGATTGGGCGGCGCGGGCGGCGGGGTGCCGCACACGACCCCAGGCACGGAGATCAACTCGATCGCCGGTCCGTCCGTGGGACCGCATGATGCGAGGAGGATCGAGCCCGTCGTCGTGGTCGAGACTGCGCCGTCACGAGCGGGCACACCAACATCAGGGGATGCGCTCGCGTCGTCTGCGCCAAGCACGATGACAGTTCCCATCTCGGTCTTGCCTCCACAAGCGACGATCACGGCGATGGGGAACAACAGAAACAGAGATAATCGAGGCGTCATCGCGGCGCAGACTAGCCGGACTTCGGCGAGCGCGCACCGTCTGGTACATTGCGCTCATGCGGTACTTGTTCCCTGCGGTCGCGGCGCTCTTCATCGTTGCTTGCGGCTCCACGACGACGACCAGCAACGACGCTTCGGTGGGCGACGCAGCGTCGTCGAGCGATGGTGCTTCGATCGCGTGTGGCTCAGCGACGTGCGGCAACAAAGAATGGTGCATTCATCCGTGCTGCGGCGGCGCGTTGCCGCAGTGCTCACCCGCGACCGACGCGGGGACGTGTCCGCCCAACACCCAACTAGGTCCATGCTCGGGCGGAACTGGAGGAGGCGGTCAAGGCTGCGCTCCTCCACCTTGCGCTCCTCCCCCGCCCTTCTGCGCGCCCAAGCCGAACTCGTGCCCCAACGGCCAAGGCCAAGGGCCCGTCGACAACGGCAAGGTCTCGTGCCTCTGCGCGTGATGGCCTAATCGATAGTTGATTGTGCGCGCTTCGCCTTGTTGGCCTCGCGCTGCTCTACCAAGTACCAGCCAGCGGGGAGCACCACGACCGCGGCGAGCAAACAACAGACCTCACCCATGACCGCGACGCTGCCGAGGCTCCGAATGGCCTGATTGTGGGACTTGATGAGCGCGAGGTAGCCGAGGATCGTCGTCAAGCTGCAGAGCACCACCGCGCCGCCCGTCGTCTCTAGCGCGCCCTGGATTTTCTTGTCGCTGCCGTCTTGGTGATAGCGCTGCATCAGGTTCACCGCGTAGTCCACGCCGATGCCGAACGTGATCGGCAGCGCGGCGAAGTTCAGCATGTTGATCCGGACGCCGCCGAAATACAGATAGGCCCCCACGCCTGCGAGGCCGACGAACAGCGCTAGCAAGACGCTGAGCGAATAGATGCCTCGCCTGAAAGTGAGGAACACCGTGACGAAGGTCATGACGAACGAGAGAGTGACGGCCTTGGGGATGTCGCTCGTGACGGCCTTCAAGATGTCCGCGAACACGACCGCGCGCCCAGATCCGCGCACGACGGCGCCGCTCGGCAAGCGGGTCTCGCGGAAGCTGTCTGCATATCGAATCAGATATCGAAGATCTTCGTCGTCCTCGGCCACGGTGGGCTGAATGAGCACGAGCGTCCCGCGCGTTCCGTTCTTCTCGGTGAAGCTGCGCGACAAATCCTCCGGCAGATCAGCGAGCACGAAAGGCTTCAAATCAGCCGGAGGGAGGATCGGCTCGAGCTCCTTCCAGTCTGCGTCCTTCACCCAGCCACGCTCTCGCGCATGGCGGATTCGCTCTGCCGTGTCCAGCAAGACTGGGAGCTTCTTGTCTTGATCGGCGGGCACGAAATCGAACAGCGAGTGCACTCCCTCGAAAGGCTTCTTGCCCTCCGGCGCGGCGGCCCATCGGTCTTGCAAGACGACCTCGAGCTCCTTCGCCTGGTCGGGTGTGTCGGTCAACACGACCATCGAGTTCTTGTACTCGCCGAGGATTTTGTCCGCGACCTCGCTCGCGCGGTACATCTCGGCGCTCGCGTCACGATCGTTTTGGATCTTTCGCAGATCGTATTCCATCGGATCGCTCTTGGCGTATCGGAAGGTGGCCCACGCGCCGACGAGGCCGATGAGCGCACCGATGACGACGACCAATCGCGGAGCGCGCGGCACGAGCGCGGCGAACACGCGCCCATACGAGAGGCCGCGTGAGCGCAGCCGCGGCAGCAGGCTCGTCCGACCCACGAACTCGGTGTGATCGGTCTTGGCGTCGAAGACCATCAAGAGCGCCGGGAGCATGAGCATGGTCACGACCCAGCAGGCGAGCATGCCGGACGCGCCGATGAATGCGAAGTGCTTGAACGCGCGAAAGTCGGTAATCGACAATGACATGTATGCAGCAGCCGCGGTCACCGCTGCGACGAGCGTCGATTGCCAAGTAGCTTTGTGCGTGGCCGCGATTGCCTCTCTCGCGTTGCGGCCCGAGCGGCGCTCCTCGTAGTAACGCGCGAGGTAGAGGATGCCGACATTGATGCCGTTTCCCGCGACGATGCTGAAGAGAAAGCCCGTGGCGACATTGACGTGGCCGATGGCGAGCTCCGTGAGCCCGAACGTCCACGCGAGGCCGCAGAGGATGGTGATCCCCAGCACGAGGAGCGCTCGAAGGCGGGCGAAGTACAGCAAGACGACGAGCAGCACGAGCCCTACGCCCATCAATCCAACCTCGAGCAGGTCCGACTTGATGGCGCCGTACTCCGCGAGGCTCGTCGAGAGATCGCCTGCGTAGCCGACCTTCACGGACGCGAAATCCCCCGATCTCTGGACGTCTGCGACCGTCGCGTGGATCCGCTCCTGCGCGCTCATGCCACGCGAGAGATCTCCAGCGGCGATTGGCGTGCGCACGACGACGACGAGCGCGTGACCGTCCTTGGATTGGTAGTAGCCGTCTGGGAAGCGCTCGTCCTTGCCCTCTCCGCCGAAGCGCTTCTTCATCCCAGCGGCGTCGATCGGCGGCGGCGCCTCGTCGTCCTCCAGCGCGGTGCCCGTCGCGTGTGAGACCTCCCAGTCCCAACGACGCTCGACGTCATCGTGCAACTTCTGGAGGTCCTCGGTCTTGGCGAAGAGGCCGGCGCGCGGACGGAGGAACGTTCGCGCACGCCGGATGCCGTCCTCCGAGTACGACACGATGTCCTTGCCGAGCGCTTCGATCTTCGGAACGAGCGCGTCGCCGAACGCGCGCAGCTTCGCCGTGTCGTCGCCCTCGAGGATGATCATCACGCTCTGCGCGGTGACGGTCTTCTCGGTCACGCGCCGCATCTCCAAGACGCTCGGCTGAGACTCGGGAAGGAGCTGATCGTAGCGCGTGCGCAGCTCGAGCCGAGTGGCGAGCCAACCCCCCAAGATGGAGAGTAGGCCGACGATGAGGAGCGGCACCCAGGGGCGCTCACCTTGGAGCGCCGCGAGACGATCAATGAACGTCGCGACGACCTTCGCCGGACGGCTCTCCGGCGGCGGCGGGATCGATCGGAAGCTCGGTCTCACAGAGGAGCGATCTTCCGCCATCGGGGCGTTTCTCGCACCTTACGGCACGATTGACCAGCGACATCCGTGCGCGCGGAGGAAGTCGTGGCACCCGTGTTGCGTAGGATCGACTGATGCACCGGCTTGTCATTCTCTGCCTGATGAGTCTGACGAGCGCAGGGTGTGCGCTGAGCTACCCACGCCTCACGCTCGCGACGCAGATGCGACTCGAGGCCGACACTCGGCTCGACGAGCTGCCGAGCGGACAGGCCAGAGAAGGCGACGCAGCGGTGCGCGTCATCGCTGACGGCGCGTTCTGCTCTGGTGTCGTGGTGGCCGATGACCTGGTCATCACAGCGCAGCACTGCGTGACGCGATCGCTGGTCGTCCCGGGATCTGCGGAAATGGCGCCTGGAGACGTGCGTGTGGAGCTTGGAGGTGCTGCGTTGCCTTGGGGTCGCGTGGGCGTGCGCGCGGTCGAGAGGTGCGAGGGCTACGACAAGGTGCACGCTGCCTTCGATGTCGCGGTGCTCGTCTTGGATGCGCGTTTGCCGATGGATGTGCCGCATGTGCGACTACGGCAAGACGGTCCGCGCGAGGATGAGGCGCTCGACGCGCAAGGGTTCGGCACTGGGATGAGAGCGTACGTCTTGCCCGATTTCGAGAGTCACGACGCCCCACACCCGATCGCCGCATGGAGCACCACGCGCGTCTCTCGTTCAGGGACGCTCGTGTGGAGCTCGGACGACTCCTTCGCCGGACAGTTCTCGTCAGCGCACGGCGACTCCGGCGGTCCGATCGTCGGCAGTGATGGCGAGCTAATCGGTGTCGCCGCTCTGCGCGTCGAGACGCAAGACGGCAAGGACGAGAAGCTCACGATCGGCGCGCGCGTAGACGCGTGCAAAGACATGATGGCGCGAGCGCACAACGACGAGATCTAGGGTTCCCGTACTGTGCGGCAGGATGCGCTAGACGGTCTCACCAACCCGAGACCTAAGAGCTACGCCGCTTCGCTCCCCGGCGAACTCCGTGTTACTTTAGACGCATGTCGAGCATCTCTGGGACGCCTCGTTTGAGCGCCCAGTCGGTGGCCGTCGGGCAAGGGCCGTCCGAGCAACTTGCCTACGAACTGCGACTTCGAGGAGATCCACGGTGGGCCATGGCCGAATCGACACGGTTCTTCAAAGGAGCGAGCGGACTCCACGACGCTCTCCGCGAACTAGCCAAGAGACTGCATGAGCTTGAAATCCGATACGTGGTCATTGGCGGGATGGCGCTGACGGCATACGGGTACGCCCGGATGACGGAGGACATCGACATTCTCATCGCGCCCGCCGAACTTAAGAAGCTTCACCAACAACTCGTCGGACGCGGGTACGCGCGCGAGTTCACCGGTGCCAAGAACCTTCGCGACACGACAACCAAGGTGAAGATCGAGTTCGTACTCACAGGCGACTTTCCAGGAAGCGGCAAGCCGCAGCCTGTCAGCTTCCCAAACCCGTCCGATACGGATCCGGTCGACCACGACGGCGTGAAGTTCATCGGCCTCAAGCGACTCGTCGAGTTGAAGCTCGCGTCAGGAATGACCGGCGGTCCGGACCGCGCAAAAGATCTGGTCGACGTGCAGGAGTTGATCAAACTCCGAGCGTTGCCGAGAGACTTCGCAACTGGCCTGCATGAGTACGTCCGGCCAAAGTACGAGGAACTATGGGATGGGCTGCGTTCGATCGAGAAGAAGTACATGGTCCTTTGGCGCAACAAGTTCCTAACGCTCGAGGCCAAGTCGCTCGACGAGATGATTGCCTCGCTTCAGGGGGCTGTTGAGGAGCTTCGACGGATGAAGGAGGACGGCGTTGTCCTTGATCCAGACGGCGGCACTCCCGACGACTACGCCCATCTCGTGACTACAGACCCCGCCGTGGCTCGGAAGTACGACATGCACCACGAGTCCGAGTTCTTCGGCGATGACGATGCTGATGTGGACGACGAGTAACTATCGAAGACGCGATGAAGTGCGAGATGGCGTGTCCGCATAACGTCTCGATCAGCGAGTAGCTTTCGGTCATGGCCGGGCCTTCGAGGGATCGTCCGCGTTCTCGGTTTGGAGCTGCAGGCTGCACCTCCGTGAGCACGGTGAACAGCGTTTGGAACGTGCCCTGCGCGCTCCACAACATCTTGGTAACTTGCTTGATGTCCTTCACCTTCCATCGGCGGGCCTGTCTCTCCAGCCATACGTGCAGTGCTCGATCGATCGCATTGCGGTTGCTGCGTGCCGGCCTCGTCATGGCGCCAAAGGTAGAGCAATTCGGTTCACTAGCGCGACGCTATTGCAGCGGGTCGGGCGCGGAGCCGATCGCGCGCGCAGGCGCCATGGGCTCATCGCTGTTCGGGTAACGATGCGTGGTTTCGGGAACGTCGGTGCTCGAGATGATGAACGGGGGACGGTTGCTGGAGGCGACCATGTCGCACGGTCTACCGCGGTCTTGCGCGAGGCCCAACACCTCCCGCTTGTCAGAAGGTGCACGTTCGCCATCGTGCAGCGCGGCAGTCCGCGAGGTGGGGCGTAGACCGAGGCACCCGACCTACGGAGAATGACGTTGCGCATCCCCGTCGATCCGTCGCCCTCCTCGGGGTATGGTCGGCGCGCGATGCACGCGAGAATCGAAGATTCGTCCGAAATCAATGCCTCTTGATCGGGTGACCGCCGCGCTTTCGGACATCGCGTCCGCGGGCACTTTCGTGACCGAGTTCACGTGCCCATCCGACGACCTCGCGATCGAGGTCAAAGGGATCGGCGCGCTGCGCTTTCCCATTTCGTCGACCACGGCACGCGCTCTCTGCAGCGTCGCAACGGCCGCGTCGTTCGGGCGCCGGGATCAAACCCTGCAAGATCGAAAGGTTCGCGACACCTGGGAGATTGGCAAGAGCCAGGTCAAGATCGACGCGCAGAAGTGGGGCGGCACACTTTCGCCTGCGCTTGCGAAAATCCGCAAAGCGCTTGGCCTACCCGAGGACGGAAAGATCGCAGCGGAGTTCGACAAGATGCTCGTGTACGGGCCGGGCCAGTTCTTTGCCGCACATCAAGACTCCGAGAAAGCGAACGACATGGTCGGCTCCTTGGTGGTGCAGCTTCCGTCGTCGTCCACGGGCGGCTCGGTCGTTGTGCAGCATCACGGAGAGAAGAAGACGTTCAAGGGGGCGAAGCGGGGTCCAAGCGATCTGTCCCTGCTTGCGTTTTACGCCGACTGCCACCACGAAGTGAAACCGATCGCGTCGGGTTACCGTGTTGTTCTGACCTACCGGCTGCATTTCCGACCAACGACCGCCAAAGCTTCTTCGTCCTCGAATTCGTCAGCGTCGATCGACGACCTATGCGAGAGCGTGAGCGCCTATTTCGCGACGCCGGTTGTTCCGCGCTACAGCAATCCTGAGCCTCAGAAACCGGATCGTTTGATCTACCTTCTCGATCACGAATACACCGAGAAAAGCCTTGCCTGGACTCGTCTGAAAAATGGCGACCGCCTCCGCATTTCGGCGTTGCAAGACGCCGCCGACCGGCTCGATTGCGAAAGCTACCTCGTGCTCGCCGACGTCCACGAAAACTGGACGTGCGGAGACGATGGGGCTGACTACGACGGTTGGCGCGGGCGACGGCGTTACTACCACGAGGAGGACGAGGAAGAAGACGACTCACCGGGAAGCGACGGCGGGCATACGCTCGGAGAGCTTTGCGATTCAGACGTCGAGCTTCGGCATTGGGTCGGGCGCGATGCGCGCGAAGCGAAAGGGATCGCGGTAAGACCGTCCGACGACGAGATCTGTTTCACCAAAGCGAGCGTGGAGCTCGAGCCGTTCAAGTCCGAGTACGAAGGCTACATGGGCAACTACGGCAATACCGTCGACCGCTGGTATCACCGCGCGGCCTTCGTGATGTGGCCACGCGAGCGCAACTTCGTGATTCGCGCGGAGGTGTCGCCTTCATGGGCCGTGGACGAAATTGCGACGCGTCTGAAGGCACGCGCCGTTTCCGACGCGAAGAACCTTGCGCGTAGTCTTCTGCCGTCTTGGGCGCAGCATGCACCACGTGAAGAGGGCGCGGCGTTCTTTACTAAGCTGCTCAAGGTGACGCTCTCGCTCGACGATGCGGAACTTGCGCGGGATCTCTTGGCGCCGTTCAAGCGCGAGCGACTCGGTGCTGGCGCGTTGTCCGCGTTCGCGATGCTCGTCGAGCAGTATGGTCGTGCCTGGTCCGAACGCTTGTTCGCTTCTTGGTCGGAGCGCGAGCGGTACGCGGCAGCCCGATCGTTTCCGCTCCTCCCCAACCTGTTTGAGGCGCTGCTTCATCGCGCGCCGACGCACGGTCGGGATTTTGCGATGTGGCTTCTCGCTCGAGAGATCGACGCGTTCGAGAAAGATCGCCGAGAGGAGCTTAAGCTTCCGGCGATTTGGTTGGGCGGCGATGAAACAGACAAGCACGCCCAGATGTTGCTTCCGCTCGTTTTGGCGGCTCGAGTGATCGATGAGCCGCCGCTTCTCCGTCGCCTCGTCGCGCTCGTAACCTCTGGCGAAATGGCCTTGCCGCTTCTTGCCGCGGGTGTGCTGCTCGAAACGTGTCGCGAGGGCCGAAAGCCAGGGGCGGTTCGCGAACTCCGCCTTGGTGCGCTGTTTCGTCAAGTCGTGGCGGACCTAGAGGCCGCGCTGGCAAAGCCTGTGCGAACTCCTGACGACTGGTCGATCACGCTGCTGCAGCAGTGCTCATGCGAGCTGTGTTCCGGCCTCACGGCTTTTCTGCGTGACAAGTCGCGCATCCAACACGAGTGGCCTCTTGCCAAAGAACGACGCCAGCACATTCACAACGCGATCGATCGCCATCGGCTTCCCGTGACCCATGTCACGACCCGCCGCGGAAGCCCTTATTCCTTGGTTCTGACCAAAGAAGCAGGGCTCTTTCACGGCGAGGCGGCTCTTCGCACACGGCATGAGAAGCTCCTCGGGTGGTTGCGAAAGAACGAGGGTGCGTTTGTGGAAGCTGGTGCTCTCCGAGCGTAGGTGGCGCGCGACGCTCTTCGGTTCCGTGACCATGGCGAGTAGGCGCATGCGACCCTTGCATGGGGCACTGCAACACGTCGAACTCGAGGTGTGTGCGGCAAGACTGCACTAGCGGGACAGCGTACGAATACCCGACGAGCCTGCGACGATCACGAGGTCTGCGCGACCCAAGAAGAGGCCCGTCTCGACGACGCCTGGGATCGAGCGCATCGCGCGATCGATGATTGATGGATCATCCATCGGTCCGACCGCGATGTCGAAGATCGCGTTGCCCGCGTCCGTCACGAAGACCTTGCCGTCCTTCTCGCGGCGCGTCGTGCGGCCCAGCTCAGCGAGGCAGCGGCGCGTCTGCTCTACGCCGAACGCGAGCACCTCGACGGGGATCGCCCACTTCTCGCCGAGCCGGCGCGAGAGCTTCGTCTCGTCGACGATGATGACGTTCTTCCTCGCGGCGTGATTGACGATCTTCTCGCGCGTGAGCGCCCCGCCTCCGCCTTTGATCAGGTTGAGATGCTCGTCCACCTCGTCGGCGCCGTCGACCGCGAGGACGATGTCCCACGCGACGTCGTCGTCGACCAACGGGATGCCGAGCGCGAGAGCTTGCGCGCGTGTGGATTGCGACGTCGGCACGCCGCGGTACTTGCTGCCGGCCTTCACTCTCGCCCCGACCTCGTCCACGAACAACTTGGAAGTCGAGCCGGAGCCGAGCCCGAGAGTGCCGCTCTCTGGCAGGAGCGCGATCGCCGCGCGCGCGGCTTGGAGCTTCGCTTCGTTCTGATCCATCTTCATTTTCATTTCCCGAGCACGGCGTCGGCGACGAGCTCTGCGGTGTGGTGGGCGAGCAAGATGCCGTTGCGGTGATGGCCCGTGGCGAGGAAGAGACCCACGAGCGATGACGGTCCGATCATGGGGGCGCCGCTCGCGGATTCGGGGCGGAAGCTCGACCACATGGATGCCACCTGCGCTTCGCCGAGCCCAGGGCAAAGAGCGATCGCCGATCCGAGCACGTGGGCGACGCCGCTCGCGGTGACCTCGCGCCGAAATCCGACGCGCTCCATCGTCGAGCCGCACAGCACGCGACCGTCTCCGCGCGGCACGACGTAGCCTCCCGCGCCGAAGACGATCGCCTTCACGGTCGGCGGCCTCTCATCGAGCTGCACAATTTGTCCGCGGACTGGACGTACTTCGACGCTCGCGGGGACGCCTGGGACCAGAGACGACCAGCTCCCTGCGGCGAGCACGATCGCGTCGGCGCGGAGCTCGCCGTCCTCGGTGCGCACGCCAGCGCAGCGCTCCTGCTCGACGATCAACGAGCGCACGCTCACGCCGCTACGGACGATCACGCTCGTCTGTTTGGCGACCGCGGAGATGAGCGCGCGCAGCAGCTGTCGAGGATCGACCTGCGCGTCGTCCGGAAAGTAGACCGCGACGCGCACGCCGTCCGAGAGCGCGGGCTCGACGGCTCGCGACTCGCGATCGCTCAGTAGCTCGGCCCGCCTGCCCGCTTGGCCCTGCCACGCCACGAGCTCTGCGAGGGCGTGCGCCTCGACCTCGTGCATCGCTACTTTGAGCACGCCACAACGCTTGTAACCTACATCTATCCCCGTGAACTCGCGCAACGCATCAGCCCACCGCGCATAGCCGTCTCGCGCGGAGAGGAGCGTGTCGAACTCGGTGCCTGGCGCGTGCGCCTCGACTTGCGCGCCCAAGATCCCGGCTGCTGCGCTCGAGGCCTCTGCACCTGGCACGCTGCGCTCGAGCACGATCACCTCGGCGCCGCGGCTCGCGAGCGAGAGCGCCGTAGCGCACCCCATCACGCCAGCACCGATCACCAAGACGCGCATCGAGTTTGCTCCCACGGCGACGAGCCCTGAGCTACCACAGTTCCATGCGCTCTCGCTGCTTGCTCTTGAGCCTCTTGGCCTCCTGGGGCGTGGCGCGCTCGGCTGATGCGCAGTGCGTGTACGTGACAGGAGCCGCGCCGCTCGGCACGCACGCCACCGAGATCGCCGTGGTGCGCGACGCGGGCACGACGACGATGACGATCGCGAGCCGCTACGAAGGCCCCGCGCAGCCATTCGCGATCGTCGTCCCGATCGACGCGGCGATTACGGCTGCGGACGTGATGAGCATCTCACGCGACACCTTCCTCGCGCTCTCCATGGAGGACGCTCCTCGGCTCGTGGAGTATTGGGAGCAGGATCCTTGCGGACGTTACGAAGAGCACGCGCCAGTCAAGCGCTCGGGGCCCAAGGTCGCGACGCGAATCGGAGAGCGCGCGAGAGATGGCGGCGCGCCTTTACCTGCCGTGGCGGCGCCTCCCGAGTACGAGGTCGTCGTGCCGTCCGCGACAGAGGCCGCGACGTTGACTCGATGGTTGATGGATCAAGGGTACATCGTGAGCGAGGAAGTCGCCGGACTGCTGGACCCCCTGGCAAAGCGGGGCGTTCGCTTCCTCGTCGCCAAGGTCGATCCGAACAAGCTCGAGTTCGAGGCAGGTCACGCTTTGCTCGCGCCTCTTCGCGTTCGTTGGGCGTCGCCGGTGTTCGCGTTGCCGGTGTTCACGGGCAGCGACGTCGTCGTTCACGCGCTCGGACGCAGGCAGCGCTACGAGGCGGTGAACCAACATGACGTGGGCGTGCCGACCAACCTGGACGTCCGCCCGAGCGCGAAGGATGACTTCGACGCCGCGTACGCCGCGTTCTTCACCGACAAGGCGACGCACGTGCCGGACACCGTCGTCACAGAGTACGCGCGGACGCTCGGCACGTGCGATCCCTGCACCGGTCCAGGGCTCACCGCGCGAGATCTCGTCTCGCTCGGCGCGGACGCGAACGATGAGTGGGTGCTCACTCGCCTGCACACGAGCAACGTGCGCGGTGAGGTGGTGCTCGGTCCCGCGCCGCCGATCGCGGGCGGGCGTGAGTTTCGTGATGGAATGGGCGAGCTCGAGCAAGGCACTCACGCGAGCGCTACGAACCAGTTCCAAGCGCGATACGCCGTGCGTCACTCGTGGGCGCAGCCGATCACGTGTGAGCATCCCGCGCGCGGCCGATGGGGACCTGCACCCCAAAGCGGAGTGGTCGCGCCGATCGTGGCGCATGCGATCACGGTGAGCGCGGCGCGCCCGCAAGGGCTCGGCCTCCTCGAGGTGGATGCGTCGCCGCCCACCCTCGCGATCACGCCCCTCGCGGTCGCGCAGCCTACGCCGCGGAGTCCATCGGGGTGCAACACTGGAGGCGCGCAGCGTTGGCCACTATGGGCGCCGATCGTGGCGTGGATCGTCATCAAGCGCCGTCGCCGCGAGATCGTCTCGCTGCCTGATGCGTAAACGGACGGATGTCCCACCGTCCTCTGCTCGCGCTCGCCTCGGTCCTCACTCTCACCGCCTCCGCGACCGCGTTCGCGGACACACCCGCGCCGCCTCCCCCGCCCGACTCGTGGGCAGGCCAATTTCTCGGGGTCGCGCGCGCCATGCAACACGAGGATGGGTGCACCGCGCACTGCTTGGCGATCGACAAGCTCACGCTCACCGGCAGCGCGGCGACCGGCGAGCTCGAGTTCGAGATGGTCGGCGGAGTTCTCGCCAATGGCTCAGCGGACGTTCCACTCTTCGGTCCGCCTGGCAGCGTGCGGATCGAGCATGTGACTCTCGGTGGCGCTCCCGCGCTCGTTGCGTTCGATGCGAGTCACTATTTTCTTCGCACCGATCAGAAGCGCTTCACGATCAAAGGCAAGGTCACGCTTGGCGCAGATCGCGCGCTGACCATCCCGGGGCCTGTCAACACGGTGGACGCAACGTTGAAGGACGGTCGCGTCACCGAGGGCGCCAAGCTGTCTGGCGTGCTCGGCACGACATTGCACTTCGACGCAGAGCGTCCCGACGTGCCGACCGCAGAGCCGACCGTCTTCCAGCTCTCGCGATCGCTGCACGTGGGCAAGCGGACGGAGTTCGTCTATCGACTGACGCTCCGCTCGGGGACGGACCTTGGAGTCGTTCGCCTCCCGCTCCGCTACAACGAGCACGTGCTCTCGGTGACGGGTGCGGACGGGTGGAAGGTCGAGGGCAACGAGCTGCTCGTACCGACGAACAACAAATCCGCAGATGTCACGATCACCGGTGATCTCTCTGCTCTCAGCAGTTTCTCGCCAGATCCGCGATCGCCCTTCGAGTGGTGGCTGCTGGAGGCAGACCCGGAGCACAGACTGCTCGTCACCGGAGACGCCAAGCAACACGACTCGAGCGAGTCACCGATCGCGCGACTCGAGCCGAGCAGCAAGCTCTTCTTGGTCTCGCGCGGCCAGCACCTCGACGTGACCGTGCAGACGCTCACGAGCTTGGACGTGCTCGCGGGCGTCGTGCAGAGACACTCGCGCACGCTTGTGTTGACGGCGGAGGGTGATCTCGTCTCCGACGAAGACATCGCCTACGACAACAGCGGCATCGACTACTTGCTCTACTCAGCGCCCGGCAAGCCGATCTTCTTGTCGACAGACGGCACGAGCGAGCGGCTGCTGCACAAGGACGGCACGTCCGAGCTCATGCTCCCGCTGCGCGTTGGCACACACGACGCGAGATTGCAGTCGCTCGATCACGTGGGTACGGGGACGTTTGGCGGCTCGCTCAAGCTCGAGGGACCGACCTTCCCGCTGACGACGAGTCACGCATCGGTGACGCTCGGACTACCCAAGGGCGTTCGACCGATCGCCGTGCTTGGCGGAGACGAGTCGCAGTGGTCGCTCAACTACAAGGACGCACTCGCGCTCGCGCTGTCGTTGGGACTCGCGCTCGCGCTCTTGCGTGGGCGTCGGGAACGCGCGCTCGGAACTGCGGCGCTCGCGGGCGTGTGGTTTGCGTCGCCGACCCTATTTCTAGCCATGATCAGCGCTGGCGTGCTGGTCTCTGCGGCGTGGATGACGGGGCGCCTCTTCGAAGGCAAGGCGCGCATCGCCGTTCGCTTCGGTCTGACCG